>CACZFE010000270.1 GCA_902780365.1 uncultured Spirochaetales bacterium | reverse complement strand
GTTCATCAGGGCTTCATTCGGGTCTTTGAAACCGCAGCAAGGATTATACACACAATACTCAATACCGCGCTTGTCAAATCCGGCAGTCAGTTCATTTCTTGCCTTCTCTCCGGCACTGTCATTGTCAAGAGCTATGATAAACTTCGGCTTATGCGCCGTTTTATCAATAACCGAAAGAAGATAACTCACATTGCTGACACTCCCAAGCCCTACAGCGCTGTCATATCCGGCAACGTCAATAATGCTCAACGCATCAAGCTCACCCTCAGACACATAAACGATGTCGCCCGTTTCAAGAGCCTTTTCGTTGAAAATATGTACCCTGCCGACCTTTGATTTGACATAGCTCCTCTGACTTTCCGGGATATCTTCCTCGTTTCTAACATCTCTTGCAAGATAAGAACCGGAAGAAGTGGGAATAATAAGTCTTGGAGAAAACGGAGAATGAGAATTTTTCGGGTGCTTCCATTCAGGAACAAAACCAACATTGAAACGGTTCAGCGTTTCAATGGAAATTCCCCTGTAATAGCTTGTTTCGCATAAATGCTTATTCGCCTCCGAAAAGAAAGAAGAAAAATTTTCCTCTCCGCAGTTTTCAACATCCAAATCGGCGGAACACTCCTTTGTGTCTGCTCCACCATTTCCAATTACCAAAAGAGAAGAAAAACTTTGAGCTTCCAATGAATTTTTTCTTCTTTCGGTTGAAAAATCTATCTGTACATGATATTTCTCGGCGAGATACTGAACTACCGAATGTTTAGAAATATATTCTACTTTCTCAGCAAGATCAAAAATATCCCCATGCTGATGACAGGAAAAGCAGTAAAAATTTGTCCGATAGACAGTAAAAGCACCAGTTGAGTTCAATCCGTTTCCACTGTTGCAAAAGACACAGACAAACTGATTTTTACTCTTTGATCTTTTCAGATGCTCTTCTGCATAATCGGGCAGATATTGTTTTATAGTCTCGACTGCGTTTTGAAAATCCACGGGCGGAACATTCCTTTCTGTAACTACCGGAAAGTTTTTTCTTCTTTCGGTTTTATAAACTACCGGAAAGAAGAAACTATTGGCTTCGTATATCTACCCCACCATAAAAATATTAAAACCATAAGAAGTAACATTTTTTTACCATAAGATAAACCGAACCGTCCCCCTTGTCAAGAGGGGGACGGTCTCTGTTATAAGTCTTATAATATCTTACAAGACTTACCGTTTTTTTGAGGACTCAAAACACCAGTGTTCATGCGGCTTTTGGGAAAGTGGGTTGGACAAAAAATCGCACCTTTTGGACAAAAAATCGCAAGTGGGCGGACAAAAAATCGCAAGTCAGTGGACAAAAAATCGCAAGTGGGCGACTTGCTACTTTTTGTCCAATTGTTCAGAATGTGATTATTTCTATCTCTCTTTCGGTTAGTTTGAAGTCCTTTATCCATTCAAGTTCCTTGTAATGATTGAGTATTCTTTCTATTTTTTCTGGAAGTCGCTGTTTCTGCTTGTATGTTTCAATGCAACATCTCTGGTAGATCGTATCTAACAGAATAGTTCTGGTTATGTTCTTACTGTTTCTCATTTTTGATATTCTCATGAGAAGATAATCTGAGAGCAGCAGATTGTCATCTGTCTTGCTTATCGGACTGTCAAGAACATTCAAGGGCAGCCTTGTTACTTGCTGTCTGTTTTCGGCAAAGGCAAAGAGCTTTGGAGCTTCAATTATTCTTATTGCACCCTCAACTACCTGTCCTCGTGCGTAGGCTGTACATGTTTCTGTTGCCAAAAGAGGAAACGTGGCTTTTACTCTTTCATATTTTGGATAAAGATCATGTTCTTCTGTGGTGTCGATTGTAACTCTTGCTCTGCTTATTGTTTCAACGCTTTCCATTATTTTTTCTTTTGTTTTAGCGTTTGGTCTTCCGGTGTTGCCCATTGCCTTGTATATCTGTTCGGCTGTGAGCACATCGTGTCCTTGTTCTTTCAGGTTGGCGCAGGCGTTCCACACCCATTTGTCATATACGGTCAGCTCTCTGCTGATATTTACACCATTCAAGGCTTCAAAGTCGA
>CACZFE010000269.1 GCA_902780365.1 uncultured Spirochaetales bacterium | reverse complement strand
TTCCTCCGATGCAGAGAGGTGTTTTTGTGATTTTTTTTATTTCGGCAGCAAGATTTTCGACATCGGGGTGGTAAGGTGAGAAAAGAGAGCTCAACGCGATCAGATCAAAATCACCTTTGCCAATAAAATCAATGATTTTAAAAAAACTATCGCCGAGCCTTTTGTAACCGCTATGTAGTGAAAACGGCGATGCGTCTTCCTCGTAAAATTCAGAAAGATAAGAAAATTCGGGCGGTGTAGCGACCTGCTTCACTTTGCCAGAAGCGGTCGAATCGTAAAGCGTTACCGAATGTCCTGCGTTTTCCAGAGCCTCGCGGATATATTCAAGTCCGAGCGGCTCCATTCTGTGGGTCGTGAAATAAAAATCGAAAACAGGCGGCGCAATAAGAAGGATTTTCAACTTACACCGCTAATTTTTCCTGTTGAAAGTATTCATCGCCGTTTCGACGCTTTCTGAAACGATCATCTTTGTGATCTCAGCCCATTTTTCGCGTGACTCGGCAATCGTTTCGAGCTCTTCTTCCGAAAATTCCGACAGAACATAGTCGGCGATGTTGATTCCGGGCATCGGCTTTCCTATCCCGAGACGGATCCTTGTAAAATCGGGCGTTTCAAGCTCTGAAATTATCGACTTTATACCGTTGTGACCGGCTGAACTACCGTTTTTTCTGATCCTCTGCGAACCGAAAACGATATCCATCTCGTCGTGAGCGACAATGATCTTTTCAGGCTTTATCCCGTTTCTCCCCCCCACGGGGGGAGTCAGAGAGGGGCTCAGAGAGGGGCTTGGCTGCTGAAGCTGCAAGGGCATCTACGATGCGGAAACCGATATTGTGGCGCGTAGTAAAATAGCGCTTTTCAGGATTGCCGAGACCGATGATTAAAAAATCTTCAGTTGGAGCGGGATCTTTTGAAAAAAAACGGAACCACAAGATTACGACCGAAAGCGATTATTCGCCGCCTCTTCCCTTGTTGATTACGATAACCGGAGCATCCTGGGTGAAAACAGGTCTTACGCCCTGCGGGTAAGGAAGGGTCGAAAGTTTGATTCTGTCGCCGATCTCGTTGTTTGTTACGTCAACAACTATTTCAGAAGGAACATCAGCCGGTTTGCAGGCAACTTTGACTTCTTTTACGACCTGGAAAATTTTTCCGCCGGCGATCTCGCCTTTCGATCTTCCCTGTTTCGTAACCGGAACGACGATCGTGATTTCCTTATCTTCCGAAACGGTCATGAAATCAACGTGGATGATGTTATCCTTAACCGGGTGGATCTGAAGGTCGTGAGCGATCGCGAGGTATGATTTTCCTTCGTACTCAAGACTGAAAATAACGTTTTTTCCCTGCGGAGTGTGAAGTCCCTTAATAAGCTCTTTTCTTTCTACAGCACCGCTGATGTTGCTTTCAAGATTTTTTCCGTAAATTTCTACCGGAACAAAACCGTTGTTTCTTACCGCTTTTACACTTTTTTTGCCCTGTTCTCTCTTCTCAACTGCGAGCTTAAAAGTTTCCATAATTTCCTCCACATACAAATTATCAATGGCTGGGGCAGAAGGATTCGAACCTCCGGATGCCAGAACCAAAATCTGGTGTCTTACCGCTTGACGATGCCCCAAAGCCTGTTACTAAAATTCTTTTTGTAAAGAACACCCCGAAAAAATCGGTCGCAGTTTATAGTGAAAAAGACCTCAGATGTCAAGATTTTTTTCGTTGCTGCCGCCAAATTCTTGCCGTTTTTATTAGAATAACCGGTCTTTTGTTATGGAGGTACGATGTTGAAAAAAATCCTGGCTATTTTCGTTATTTTCTCGGCTTCGATTCTTTTCGCTGGCGGCAGCGTCGAGGAATCTATGGTGTCGGTAAACCGCTGGACGCAGACCTCGGCCGCTTTCGAGGATTATCTGATCCAGACTCAGACGAAAGCGATTCTCGACCCCGCTATAAACGGAATACTGTATCCGGTAATCGGCTTTCCGGCAATAGTAACACCGGATGAACCGTGCTTTTCAGTCATTTTCAGATACAATGGAGACAAGCCTTTCGAATATGTGAAAATAATCCGCCTTGACGACAGCGGAAGAACAGAATTCCTTAATATTTCCCGCTACAGTTTTGATTACAGTAATCCCAATTTTAACTATCTTGAAAAAATCGGCGAAAACATTGTCAAACTCTCTGTGTGCACCAATATTCTGCTTCCGGAAGCCAAATACGATATCGCTTTAAAAATGACGGACGGCGAAGAGATGATCTCTCGAAACGCCCTTTTCTTTCCTCATTACGAAGAAAGCGACCCGGCGAAATTTCTCATTGTTGCCGACCCGCAGATCGAAGACCTGCTGAGCAAAAAAACGGACGACATGAACTTCAACCCGGAAAATTATCCGTTCTATGCCGAGAATTCGCTGCTCAACTACGACCAGCAGTTCGGGATCATAAAAGCGACGTTTTCGCAACTGAATTCAGCCGACACAAATTTTTCCATCATGCTCGGCGATATCGCCTACGGAAGGAACTACCAGCAGGAATACTCCGATTTCTACGACCTGATGAGCAACCTCGAAATTCCGATGTTCTCGATCCCCGGCAACCACGACGGATACGCCCAGTTTACGGTAGTAGATGATCTGAATTCGCCTCTGGAATCGGACGGTCTTGAATACTGGTCAAGGTTCCTCGGTCCGAGAAACAACGCTTTCAGATTCAGAAACAAAACTTACCTTCTTCTCAACACCTACGACGGAACTTCGCAGAGGCGCGCGAGCAACCAGATCGGGATCGGCGACACGGGTGCCTCTCCGGTAGCGAACTGGGGCGGCTATCTTGCCGAAAAAACGCTGAACTGGGCTGAAGAAATCCTCGAAAACAACGATGTCGCTGCTGTCTTCGGCCACATGACACCGCTCGGT
>CACZFE010000268.1 GCA_902780365.1 uncultured Spirochaetales bacterium | reverse complement strand
AAATATGCCACCATCTGAATCTATTGAAATTATTACCGGAAAATCCGATACCTCAACTTTGTAGACCGCCTCTGGGCCGAACTCTTCAAAAAGCATGAGTTTCATTGACGAAACCTTGCTTCCGTAGTATGCGCCGATGCCGCCAAGAGCCTGAAAATAAAAGGCTTTTCCTTCAATAACCGCATTTTTCGCAGCTTCCGGAAGAGCCCCTTTGCCGATAAAATATTTAACCCCTTTTTCAATCAGTTCCGGAATAAAAGCAGCCATTCTCGCGCTCGTCGTAGGACCTATGCTGGCGCGTCCTTCCTCGAATCCCGGAGTCGGAGCGGCAAAGAAAACAGCAGAGTTTTCAAGCGGGAAATTCGGACTTTCTCCGTTTTCAAGCATTGCGGCGAGCTTTTTTGCGGAATTGTCGCGCAGAGTGAACATTTCTCCGCTTAAATTCACGATGTTCCCGGCTTTAAGTTCCTTATCCGCACTTATCATAGTTCAATCTTTCCTGTTCTGAAACTGTGACAGTTGAGAGCAACGGCCGCAGGTATCATTGCAATATGCGTCGGAGCCTTTTTCACATAAACTGCTTTTACCGGACAAATTCCTGGAAAGCCGAGGACTCCGAAGCCTAAATCTTTTATCTTTTCATTAATCATTTCAAGCAGTTCCTTGTCTTCACAGACCTGCTCTAAAAGTGCTTTTTTCGCTAAAGTTGCGACTGAATCGAATGTTCCGCCGACTCCGACACCGACAAAATAAGGCGGGCAGCCCTTTCCGCCGGCATTTTTCAAAGTTTCAAAAACAAAATCTGCAACACCTTCGCGTCCCGCAGCCGGAGCGAGCATCTTCTGCGCACTTACATTTTCGCTGCCGCCGCCTTTTGCAATGCCGCAAATCTCGAAAGTATCACCGTCGCAAAGCTCGTACAGTCAATTTCCTGAGTAGACCTTCGCTGTAAGACTCCTCTACCCCTTTGTTTATGAGGATCTCCAAGCTCGGAGAATCGCTGAAAGTGACGTTCTTGCCTATTTTTACAAAAACCTGCGCAACTCCGCAGTCCTGACAGAGCGGACGGTTTTCCAATTTTGCCATCACATGATTTTTGTCAATGATCTCAGCAAGTTGCTTTTCGAAAGGATCCATTTCGCTCTTTGCAAAAACGACATTCTCAAGTGATTCCGGCGAATAGTTGAGCTTAATAAAAAGCTCTTTAACAGCATTTTTTATAGCTGAACCTTCTATAATCCGCATTGCGACCTCAAACAACCGCTGCATTATTAGTCTTGAAGTTTTAAAGTCAAATAAAAAACTATTATTATACAAAACTTTATTATAAGGACTTTTCGGCAGATAAATTTTGCAATTCAGCCTCTTTTGACTATCTTTTGCGGGCTTTGAAAGCGGAGGTCTCATGTTTGAAAAGATAAAACGCAGAAAACTTTTGAAAAAACTGGCGATCCAGGGCAACAGGCTTGAATGGATAAAGAAAAAAAGAAAAAATCTGCCTGAGCAGGTAGAAAAAAAACTTGATGAAAACATCAGAAAAATCTCGGATATTTTTGATGAAAAAGTTCGCGCAAAAAACAGCGCCGATCCCTTTTCCGAAGAGAAATTCCCGAAACTCTCGCTTGAATACGTAAAAAAAGCGCTCGGCGAAACCAACTACAACATGGACCACTACTTCAAAAAGTATAAACAGAGCACTGCCGGAGAGCTTTTTGACGAACTGTGGCTCGTCGTTCTTGTCGCTCTTGTCCTCAAATTCTTTGTCATCGGCTCCTTCCGCGTTCCGACTGGAAGCATGGTCGACACGATTGAAATCGGTGACAACCTATTTGTTTCGATGTTCTATTACGGCCTTACGCTGCCTTTTGCAGAAAGCCAGTTTGTCGAATTCGCGGATCCGAAACGCGGCGACATCATAACCTTCACCGAGCCGGGACCTGACAAAAAAGCGCTCGTAAAAAGGGTTATCGGCGTTCCTGGAGACACGATTTTCATCCACGGAAAAAATATTTATGTCAACGGACAAAAACTCGAGAGAGAGGAAACTGGCAAAGTCTCCTACTACTCGTCGCGCGGCAGAATCGAGGAAACGACGCA
>CACZFE010000267.1 GCA_902780365.1 uncultured Spirochaetales bacterium | reverse complement strand
AATTTCGGAAACCGCCTCGTTTTGTCCGAAAATTTCGGTCACAAGTGCTTTTTCAAGCCCTTCGAGCTGCTTCAGATTGTCGCTGCGGACTCCTGTTTCAGATTTACCGGTGAAAAACGCAATGACTTTCTCGATATGCTCAGGTTTTATGATACGGATCTTCCTTTCGCCCATATTTGCAGCGGCACCAGCCTCGTCTATCACGTCTATCGCCTTGTCGGGAAGGAATCTGTCAGCGATGTAAAGCGAGGAAAGATCGACCGCCGCACGCAACGCCTCGTCGCTGTATTTAACCTTGTGGAAAGATTCATAAGTATTTGATATGCTTTTCAAAATAAGGAAACACTCTTCTTTCGAAGGCTCCGGGACATTTATCTTCTGGAATCTTCTCGAAAGAGCGGCATCCTTCTCGAAAAACTTTCTGTATTCGCTGTCAGTCGTGGCGCCGATGAACTTGATCCTTCCCTCGCCGAGAAGCGGTTTCAGGATGTTTGATGCGTCGATTGAGGAGTTACCTGCACCTCCCGCTCCGACCAGATTATGGATTTCATCAATAAAAACGATTACTTTCTCTTCCGATTTCAGGGCTTCGATAAAAGCGTTCATAACCCTTTCCAAATCCCCGGTAAAACGGCATTCCGAAAGAATCCTGGAAAGATTCAGCGCGAGGATCCTATAAGCCTGAAGCTGCTTTGGGACATCGTTTGCCGCGATTTTCTGAGCAAGACCTTCCGTTATCGCGGTTTTACCCACACCTGGCATTCCGACATGAACCGGATTGCATTTCTTGCGGCGGAGAAGAATCTGGATCGTGCGGTCGATAATATCCTCGCGGCCGATAACTTTGTCCAGTTCGCCCTTTTTCGCCTTTTCGGTGAGATCGGTCGTAAAAAGTTCGAGGACCGACGGCTGTTTCTCGTTGTTTTCACCTTCAACACCCGAACTTTGAGACTCTTTCGGAGCCTCGCTCTCCTGCTGCCATCCGCCGTGTGAAACAGCAGTCAGAAGATCAAGTCTCGAAATGCTGCCGGCTTTGAGAAGGTTCGAGGAAAACGATTTCTCGCCAAGATTGTAGATTGCGACAATTAAATCGGGGATTTCGACACGGCTCCTCTGGGAACCGAAAACGCTGTTCGCTGCATCAAGAAGGCACATGTTGAGATATTCCGAAGGAACTGCAGTTTTGTTTTTTTGCGTGATTTTCGGGATATATTTGTCCAGATATTCGCGCAGAGAGAGTCTCATTTCCGGAGTAACAAATTCGTCGTTGTTGTCTGTCGCATCTTCTATCGCCATGCTGAAAATTTTCGCCACTTCATAGGAAAACGGCAGCGACATACTATCTTTTTCCGCCATAACTACTCCTTCTCAACAACACATTTCAGAGGAAAACCTTTCGATTTCGCTCTTTTTTCTACCTGTTCCACTTTGCTGATAGCGATGTCGTAGACATATATTCCGGCAACTCCGCGACCCTGTTTGTGGACTGCGAGCATGATTTTGCGCGCCTCAGCCTCACTCTTTCCGAAAATATCGATAAGAACATCGACAACAAACTCCATCGTCGTGTAGTTGTCGTTCAGCATGACAACTTTGTAAAGATCGGGCTCTTTCAGCATGATTTTCGATTCGGCAAAAGTTTTCGACGATTTTTTAGTTGAGAAATCAGACATTTCAGTCACCTTAAAAACGCGTATTATTGAAAAAAACAGGTTCCGTTACTTTTTCGAAGCAGAACGGCGTTTCAAAATCTCTTTGTGAAGAGTCCACAACGTATCCTTAACGGCCTGTCTTGCCGCGATGTTCTTGACAAAAACGGGAAGAGAACCGCCCGGATCGTTGTAAATGTAGTAATCGACTTTGATTTTGTCAGGTTCGACCTGGGTAAACTTGTAGAAACCCTTGTTGTCAGCCACGCGGACAAACTTGTCAGTCACAGGATATTTCGGATCGTCGAAAGGAACCCATGTTACTGAGACCGAGCCGTCCTTGTTGTCTACTCTGCACGATTTTACATAGTAATCGCGGTTGGAAGCCACCGGAACCGAAATCTGGTTATAAGACCAGTCGCATTTATCATTCTTTTTAAGAACATCCGAGAATGTTATATATTTGAATATCTGCGGATGTTTAAGTCTGTCGAACATAATATCGACAGCTTCCTGGATCGTTCCCTGATAAGTGACAACAGCCTTGACTTCTTTGATATCGGAACCTTCGTGGTTGCGTTCGTAGAGTTTAAGCCCGTCCTCTTCGCCTACAAATTCCCATTTCGCCGCTTTTTTTTCGCTGTTTTGAGCGGAATCATCGGCGAAAACGAGAAAAAACTGAAAAAAGATGATGAAAAAAATGGAAATTATACGCATTTCAATCCGTTAAAGATATTTGTAGAAAGCTTTGTATGAAAGGTATGTGTTGTAAAGATCAGCTTTCGAAGCA
>CACZFE010000266.1 GCA_902780365.1 uncultured Spirochaetales bacterium | reverse complement strand
GGCGAAACACCGGGATAGAATTTCCAGCATAAACTATTTTTTTCCGGTCTCCGTCGCTGACGCGGCTTGTTTCGCAATTGCCGACCACCGATTCGTCGTAACCGTTGTCTATGATCTCGATCCTGTGTTTTTCGTGATTTTCCATAAGATCTCTGCAAACCGCATTAACCGTTACAGAAATATCGGCGATATCCAGCAGCTTTCTTTCGCAGATTCTCTTTATAAATCTTTTGAATTTATTCAGATTATGGTTCGGATTATTGGCAAACGGATCCCTGAAATCGAAAATGACTTTGCATTTAAGTTCCGATGCGGCAAAAAAATGCATAAAAGGCCCTCCTGTAAAGACAACGGCATCGTATTTTGAACCGTTTTCTCTGAAAAATTTCTCAAGCGGAGCCTTCCAGTCGAAACCTGCATCTATCCTTATTTTTGAAGAAACAAAGCCGCCTTTTTTCGGCAAAACTTTTACTATTCTGACCTTTCCCGAATCCAATTCGTCAGGCGCATCGGTCTGAGCAGTGATCACATCGCATACTATCGAAGGATCAAGCTCGCTTATATGCTTTGCCCAATAAGTCGGCCTTATAGCTCCGACTCCAGTGAACGGTTCAAAAAAGTAAGACACCAGCGCAACTCTCATTTTTTATTCTCCGGTTTATATACACCATAAAGATTGAGAGTCATAACAATAATGCTCATTATAAAAAAAGTATTTGGGAAAATATTCATGACTCCGCCTGTAAACTGAAGAACAACTATACTCAGAACCACAAACAACTGGGCCGACAGCAGTGCGGCCCTCAATTTCAGGTCTTCGATCTTCTTTATTCCGAAATGGCATAGCAAAAAGATTTTTCCGGCGATAAAAACAAAAATCAAAAGCCCTATAAGTCCTGTGGAATAAAGGAATTCATAAAAAATATTATGCGGATACTTATAACCTTCGTCGCCTATTGTTGCGCTGAATGTTCCGATTCCGTTGCCAATATAGATATGCTCTTTTGTTTTATCCCACGAAGCGAGGATTTTTATGATTCTGATTCCTATTGTTCCTGTATCCTTATTTTCCTGAGTCCTGAGAATGTTCTTGTTTTTGCTCAATTTTTCAACGAATTCCATCGTTTTTTCAAATTTAGCCATTCTGTCGCTGCTGAGAAAAAAAGAAATATTGGATAAAAACAATGAAAGCACCACTGCAACAGCCAGTACAGCTAAAATCATTTTTATTCCGATTTTATACTTGAAAACGACAAAATAACAGAGCGTTGCAAAAATAGCTACAACAAAACTTCTCTGAAAAGTCATTACAACATACAAAAGAGCAAGCGCAACGGTAGCATATATAAAAATCTTAGTCTTCCGGGAAACAGTTTTGAAAGTCACGAAAATTAGAGAAACCGCTGAAAATTCCATCATAAAAAGCGATGTTCCTATTGGATTGTCAAACCCGTAGAAAAAATCATCAAAAGCCGCCGGATTCAATATTTTGAAAAACCAGTATGCTATCGAAAAACCCATAAAAATTATGAAATTCAAATAATATGAGAGTTCCAGCAAAGGGATAAGATTTTCTTTATTGAGCGGCATTAATATCAGAAACGAGACCGGAACAACCCCGAAAGCGAAAAATTTAACCAAAACCTCAAGCAACCGCAAAGTTTTTCCTTTGCGCGATAAAGACGACAGAAAGCAGCGACAGTGAAAGGAGAAACAATATACCCAGATTGTCTATTCCGAGTTTACCTATAGTTTGTGAGACCGGATAGGAAACGGCAAAAAAGACAGCTAGAAAAAGGTAGGGTTTCAGAAACACGGTAACCACGAAAAAAACCATAACAAAAAAAGACGTCATTGCATAAAAGGCAACATTTCCGCTTATCAGCGAGGCAGCAAACAAAGCTGAAAAAAGCAGCGAAAGTGTCAGTTTGACTTCGTCCGACAGAACGATGTTCTTATTTTTAAAATCTAATTCAAGCATTTTATAAGTTTCGCGTAAAGTTCCGTTTCACCGGCATCTTCGAATCTGTTGTTATGCCAGAGCAGGACAAACTGACCATTGAACAAAGCAGTTGTATTCATTAAAGATTTTATAAATTCAAAACTTTTTTCGCCAATACCTGAATCCATATATCTTTCATCGATCACTGTACATTCCATAACTATAAGCGGAAGTTCTTTAAGTTCAAGCCTTCTGCCTGAAACAAGGTCAAAAAGCGGATATTCGTAGCATACTCCGCATCTGAAACCGGCATGGTCGGCAAAAGAAAGCGAAAGATCGAGTTTTATCCCGCATTCTTCCATGATCCGCCAGCTTTCAGGCACCGAAACCCGCAAAAAATGGTGACGCGCCTCAAACTGCTCCAAATTAAGACCGGCTTTTTCCGCAACTTCGAGAAATTTTTGAGTCTCATGCTTCATTTTTTCGGCATCATGCGCCGCGTCATAACTTACATGAAGCCCGGCAACGTGCCCTCTTCTTTTAATATTTTCAATAACTTCAACTATTTTATCGTTATCAAGCTGATAGTCGCTGTTCAGGAGTTTTCCGTAGTTTTCCGCAATAAAATAAAAATGGCTCTTCACACCGATACTTTCGCTGAGATCCATGATTTTATTGAAAGTATTATACGGATCTCTTTCGACCTCCCCTTTTTTTACGGCAACGAACGAGCCAAGATCGCTGAAAGCCTGCGTCAATGAACGGCGTTTAAGGATATCGGCAGCCAACACCTTCAAAAATCTTTTCGGACTCATGAAAAGGAACTTGAAAGGCTTGTCCACATCGTGAGTAAGAACAAGTTCGAATTTCCGCTCTTTCCGCACAAGTTCCGGATCAAGCTTTGCGAGTGCCGACCAGAGGATTTCGACATATTCGCAGATTATCGGACGAGTCAGAAAACCTTCCTTGAAAGCAAGCGAAGCCGTTGCCGGAAAGCGGCCGTGGATATCATTTTCATCCTTCAGAGCGACCTCTTCATATCTCGTCAGCATGAAAAATGCGCTTCCGAAAATGTCGATCCCTATCTTTATAATACTTGCTTCCTGAGTTATTTTCGGATTTTCTGCGCCGTATATCACAGGAAGCTCGTCTTTTACCAATTTGGTTTCAAACGGAATTGCATTTTTATCTATTTTTTTGAGCGGAGTTACAGGCATC
>CACZFE010000265.1 GCA_902780365.1 uncultured Spirochaetales bacterium | reverse complement strand
GGACGAGGAATCCATCAACGCTTACTATGAGGATGTGCTGAAAGATATAGTCCGTGAAAATGAGATCATGGCTCAGCTCAAGGGCAACAGCAATATCGTCAGCTATGAAGACCACCAGATCATTCCTCATGGGGACGGGATCGGTTATGATATTAAGTCACCGTTGTCAGAATCAGGTTTTTCAGTCGGTTCAGTGTCAGATGAATCAGTATCAGCCGCATTGCCGTCATCGTCAGTTACGGTATCAGCTGAATCGGGAGTTTCCTCTTTGTTTTCGCTCTTGGAACCGCCGCAGGCTGCAAAAACGAAAAGCGAGAAAATAACAAGAATCAGACAGGATTTTTTCATGGGTTTCACCTCGAAAAAAGTTAATAAACAATCTTAAAAAACGCGGAATTTTAGGGGATTTCAAGGAGATAGCAAGTTTTTGGAAGCGAAATAATCGATTATAACGATAATATCGATTCGCGCCGTCGGAATATCGGTATCACGGTATCTCGAACCTGAATTTCGGCGCGCCGACATAACCGACCTGATTTGACAATAAATAAAAAAATCCGCACGACACCCAAAAGCATCGTGCGGATAAATTCAAAGAAAATCAAATAGTTAAACTATTTCTCTTTAAGGAAAGCGTATTCGTATGATGTCGGAGAAACAAGGCTTTCCTTGATCGCTCTCTGGCTTGTCCATCTGAGAAGGTTGACGCTGCTGCCAGCCTTGTCGTTGGTTCCGCTGCCTCTTGCGCCGCCGAAGGGCTGCTGGCCGACAACTGCACCGGTCGGTTTGTCGTTGATGTAGAAGTTGCCTGCGCAGTGTCTGAGTGCGTCCTCAGCCTGAGCGACAGCCTTTCTGTCGTTTGCGAAGATCGAGCCGGTAAGAGCGTACGGAGAGGTCTTGTCGCAAAGTTCCATCGTCTCAACGAATTTCTTGTCGTCATAGACGTAAACGGTCAGCACTGGTGCGAAAATCTCTTCTTCCATCGTTACGAAGTGCGGATCGAGTGCTTCGATGACGGTCGGCTGAATGAAGTATCCTTTTTTCTTGTCGCCGGTTCCGCCAGCAACGATCTTAGCGTCTTTGGACTTCTTAGCGGTGTTGATGTAGTTCATCGTGTTGTCGAAGCTGTTTTCGTCGATGACTGCGCCCATGTAGTTTCTGAAATCGGTTACATCGCCGACTTTGATCGTGCTGATCATGTCGCACATTCTGTCTTTGATCTGCTTCCAGAGCGACTTCGGAACGTACATTCTCGAAGCTGCCGAGCATTTTTGTCCCTGATATTCGAAAGAACCGCGGACTGCTGCAACTGCGACTTCGTCAACGTTTGCCGAGCTGTGGACGAATATGAAGTCCTTGCCGCCTGTTTCGCCGACGATCCTCGGATATGAACGGTAAATGTCGATGTTGTTTGCCGATCTCTTCCAGATCGATTTGAAAACAGAGGTCGAACCGGTGAAGTGGAGACCTGCGAATTCCGGAGAATCAACAGCCGGATCGCCGATGCTGCCGCCGCGGCCCGGAAGGAAGTTGATGACGCCGTCCGGAAGTCCTGCTTCCTGGAAGATCTTCATAAGGTAGTAGTTCGAAAGAAGAGCGGTCGAAGCCGGTTTCCAGAGAACTACGTTGCCCATAAGAGCCGGAGACATCGGAAGGTTTCCTGCGATAGAGGTGAAGTTGAAAGGAGTTACTGCGAGAACGAAGCCCTCGAGAGCTCTGAACTCGACGCGGTTCCATGTTCCTTTATCGTTGTGAAGATCCTGTCTGCGGTAGATCTCCTGCATATAGTGAGAATTGAAACGGCAGAAGTCGATGAGTTCGCAGGTCGAATCGATCTCAGCCTGGTGGCAGGTTTTGCTCTGGTTGAGCATCGTAGCCGCGTTCATTTTGTAGCGGTATCTCTGCGAAATGAGCTCGCCAGCCTTCATGAAAATGGCAGCTCTCTGGTGCCAATCCATGTTCTCCCACTCTCTTTTTGCTTCAAGAGCGCATTTGATAGCCTTCTGGACTTCTTTTTCCTGCCATCGT
>CACZFE010000264.1 GCA_902780365.1 uncultured Spirochaetales bacterium | reverse complement strand
TACGTCTGGGACGCGGCACACGCAAGAAAGGCGCCAACTCGGAAGCCGAAGAAGGAACAGGAAGAGCAGGAATAGTCCCCTGCCCTCTGTCCAGACAAACTTAAAGGAGAAATAACATGACAGACCAAGATTTTATCGAAAGAGGATACAGAGAATTCCGTCCAACATCACTCGACTCCCCCTATGTTGAAAAATGCTTTCAGAAGCGCTTTGACGATGACAGAGGCAAAAAGTATTTCATAACCGTAAAGAAATGGGAAGGCTGGACGCATCCGCATACTGGCGACAAGGCGCCTCCTGGATACGAGTACGATATTCAGATGTACAAGAAAGGCGACCACGACGCCATCGACATTCTGTTCCACAGCACGTGGAGCATTGAGGCGGTTGAAGACTACATGGAAAAGCTCTGGAACACGGGACTGTTCGATTACTATGAACTTTGGGATGGAACCAGAGAAGGTCAGAAATTGGACGGTGCCGTATGATTGTTATGAGAGTCAGAGATAATTACCGCATTCTTTTCGATGGTGAGCATCTCCCAGTTGAAATTCCGCAGGAAGAACTGAACGGATATCTGAATAAACTTTCCGAAGCAGTCAATACGTTTCGCTGCTTTCTTTCCGACTCGTATGAGGGCGACGAAACCAAATACGAAGTTTTGAAAGAAATCATGAACCGTTCCTGCGTTGATTATCAGGACGGAAAAAACTGGAAACTCGAAGACATCAACTATGAAGTAGAACAGATGCTGCAATATCTCGAAACAACCAAGGACGCCATCCCGTCTTTTGAAGAGTCCGAGACCATCCAAGACTACGGTTTCCATGAAGAATGGAGAGGCTCTGGCGTCTTTGAAAAGAAGCTGGAAAACACTGACGAACGTGAAGTAGTCGAGGAGTTGTTGCTGCACGGTGACGAGTTCATGCACAGGAAGCGGACAATCGTGTGGGAGCAAACCGAATACGGCAAGAGCTCAAAAGAAATCATTTATGAAGACTTGCCGCTCGATGACAATCTGCTGCGTCTACTGAACAACAGTAAAATCAGGATGCGAAATATGGGTGCACCGCTGTTGAGGTAGAAGAGTCTCAGGCTATGCCATTGGCCTCGGTAGCGAAGTTATCGGGGAAACAACATACCAAAAACTTGACAAAACAGCAAAATAAAATATACAATATTATGCATGATGTTGTGGTGTTAGCTTCATGTCAGCATTCTAAAGCAGAAATCAGACGTGCAAGCATTGAATACATTACGAGCATCACAAGCAAACAATCAACCGACATTTTTTCGTTTTAAAAACGAATTTTTGTCGGTTGTTTTTATAAAAAAATAATAATTAACCGAAAGGAGGTGAGAATATGGAACGGAACTTTGCCGCTTGCTCCGCGACCTTCAGTAATGGGGTCACGGTAGTCAACGCAACTCCGCACGATCTGAACCTCTTGTCCCCCGAGGGCGAGAAGGTCATCGTGAAAACTTCCGTCCCCAAGGGCGAGAAGAGCGGTTTTGCGGTGATTAACGCACGGGCCGTGGAAAAGTCCGTTGGTGACTTCTTGGTTGACACCGAATTCTGCCCTTGTGCAGAAGGAAATGCAATCATCGAAGAAATCAAGGAATTTTTCCGCGATGCCGATCATCTGTTCATTGTTGGCAGCATGATCGCAGCAAACGCTTATTCCGATGTGTACGGGCTTTGTCCTGCGCCAGGCTTCGAGAGGGTCCCCCCTGCCGAGAAGCTGATGCGCTGCGATAAGTTCACACGCGGTAAAGCGTAGGCTGTTCGTTGCGTTGCAACTGAGTAAGACTCGGCGGCAGATAAGGAGTCCGAAGGCTCCCTGCCGTGGCAACAGAACCCCCCATGTTCTTCCCCAACCCCCCATTTGGGGGGTTTCTTTTTTTATGCCCAGTTTTCAGTGTGATGAACGGAATTTTTTTCTTTCTACAATTACGCTTGTTTTTATGCGATTTCTGTGATACAATAAAACGAATAATTTGTATACAATATGCCAAAAGTTTGGAGCAAAAC
>CACZFE010000263.1 GCA_902780365.1 uncultured Spirochaetales bacterium | reverse complement strand
GACCACCTGAACCCCATTCAGGTACGCTACCCAGACTGCGCTACATCCCGACCTATAGGAACAACTACTTGTTGTTGAGCCTGTCTTTCAGCACTTGGCTGTGATGGAAAGTCGCAACTCTTCTTTTGCTGATTGTCAAGGGTTTTTTGGTCTGAGGATTACGGCCTCTTCTCTCTTTCTTTTCTTTAACAGAGAATTTGCCGAAACCACTGAGTTGGATCTCGCCCTCTTTTGCGAGAGTATTTTTCAGTTCTTCAAAGAACATATCGACAAGTTCGGAAGCATCCTTCTTATCAATTTTCATCTGCTCGTAAACAAGGTCTGCAAGTTCAACTTTTGTTACACTCATATTTTCCCCCAATAATTAGTTTGCGCCTTTTGCTTCTTCAATGATTCTGTCGAAAGCTTTCGGATCTTCGACTGCGAGATAAGCAAGAACCTTTCTATCGATGTCGCTATTAGCCTTGTGACTCAGCCCCATAAATGCCGAGTAAGAAAGACCTCTTTCTCTGACTGCTGAATTTATTCTTGTGATCCAAAGTTTTCTGAAATCTCTCTTTTTGAGTTTCCTGTGAGCGAACGCATAAGCCCATCCTCTTTCAACTGTTTCCTTGGCAACTCTGTATCTTCTCGATCTTGCCATATAGTTGCCTTTTGCGGCCTTGAGTATCGTCGCTCTTCTTCTATTGGCTTTAAATCCTCTTTTTACTCTCATTTCTGTCTCCTATTAAAGATACGGAAGAAGTTTCTTCATCTGCGGAATGTCGCAGGTTTCGATGTATGCGCCCTTTCTCAGATCTCTTTTTCTCTTACGGGTCTTCTTCGTAAGGATGTGGCTTTTGAAAGGATGCCATCTTTTCATTTTACCGCTGCCGTTCGATTTAACTCTTTTCGCTGCAGCTCTATTAGTTTTCATTTTCGGCATAACAAATTCTCCTTAATTTTTCTGCGCTACCAACATTGTCATTTTTTTATTTTTAACAACACTATCCAATTCTATTGCGAGTTGGTCTTCTCCGCCGAGTTCCTTAACGATAACATTAAGATTTTCCAGCGCTTTTTCAGCAAACATGATTTCTCTGCCTCTGAAAAAAACTGTAAATTTGACCTTGTTTCCGTCCTCGAGGAATTTTTTTGCCTGACGAATTTTCGTCATAAGGTCGTGCGTGTCGGTGTTCGGACGGATCTTGAGCTCTTTGATCTCGATAACAACCTGATTTGCTTTTGCTTTTTTAGCCTTTTTCTTTAACTTGTAAAGATGCTTTCCGAAATCCATTATCTTACATACTACAGGATCCGTGTTTGGGGAAACACAGACGAGATCCAGCCCAAATTCTCTCGCTTTTTCCAAAGCGTCCCGTCTTGTAAGGACACCCAGCACTTCACCTGTCGGGGCAATCACTCTCATTGAAGAGGCTTTGATAGTCTCATTTACGAGACCAGCAGGTGCAGGCTGTGCCGAATTGCCTGATTCCGGCTTAGCAGGCTTCATCAATAGTAAACTCCGTTGTAATTTTCCGAGTTTAACTTAGCCAGAAAATCTTCCGTTGCAAAAGTTTCCTGATCCCCGCCTCTCTTTCTGACCGTTATGGTCTTGAGATCGGCTTCGTTATCGCCGATTACAACGATGTAAGGAACTTTCTGAACAGACCATTCGCGAATTTTATAGCCAACTTTTTCGTTTCTGTCGTCGATCTTGACTCTGATACCGGTTTCGACAAGTTTCTGAACCAGTCTGCCGGCAGTTTCGATATGTTTTTCCGAAACCGGAAGAACTGCGACCTGAACGGGAGCAAGCCACATCGGGAACGCGCCTTTGAAGTGCTCGATAAGAACACCGAAGAAACGCTCGATAGAGCCGAGCAGAGCTCTGTGGAGCATTATCGGTCGGTGTTCCTGACCATCTTCGCCGACATATGAAATATCGAATCTTTCCGGGAGGTTGAAATCGACCTGAACCGTTGAAAGCTGCCAAAGTCTGCCGATTGAATCGGTGATGTTTATATCGATTTTCGGACCGTAGAAAGCACCGTCGCCTTCCTGGATCTCCCATGGAAGA
>CACZFE010000262.1 GCA_902780365.1 uncultured Spirochaetales bacterium | reverse complement strand
TGGAGAAATGCCGCTTTTTCTCATACTTTTCTTCTTCGCGGCCGATAAAAAAGATCCCGAATCGCTTGCTGTTTCGGCAAAATCAGTCCCAGAAGCCCTTCATGCTGCCGGTATAAACACCGAAGTTGTGACTGTCAGCGTTTCGGAATATGACGGAAGCGCAACTCTGGCTATAGGCAGGGAAAAACGGTTTTCCGATGCCAATGTCCTTGAACTCTCGAAAGAATCGATGCGTCCGGCTCTTTTGAAAATCGGCGACGAGACTTTCGTTTTTTCAGATTACCACAGAAGTCAGCTTCCTCTCGCGTTTCCCGGAAACGTCAAATTTTTCAAAAACGGCGTCCTTCAGGGCGAATGGATTTTTTTAAGAGACGAATATAAGCAGAAGTGAGTGCCGATCCACGAAAATTTGCTCTTGTAGCGGTTCCGCGTCCAGGAATTTCATCGCTTTTTTATAAAAATCCTGCTTTTCTGAACTGTTCCAAGGGCGATTGTGTCGAAATAGAGCTGAAAAAGTCGAAAATATGGGGAATTATTGAAGATTTTTGCGACGAACTGCCGCAAGGACTCGATGAAGACAAGATCAAGCCTGTTCTTGGCAGGATCTGTGCGAGTCCTGTCTTTGCAGACAAGGGTGAAACTGTTTTTCTGAAGTGGGTCGCGGATTATTACATGTATCCTTTCCACAAAATTCTGAAGCAGATCTTTCTTCCGTGGATAGGTTCAGATAACGCACTGATAGGCGATCTTTCTCCAGAAAAGCATAAAAGCGTTCTCTGCACGGCGGAGAAACTGCCTGAAGCGACACTCAACGACTCTCAGAAAAAGGTCGTAGGATCGGTTCTTGGCCGCTGGGAAAAGGGCGATTTCAAGCCTGTTCTTCTTTACGGAATAACTGGAAGCGGAAAAAGCGAGGTCTTCGCCGAACTCTGCCGCAATGTCATAAAAAAGGGAAAACAGATACTTTATCTCGTGCCGGAAATAGGGCTTACGACCAAAACCCTGCAGCATCTTGTCGGCAGAATAGGGGCTCCGGGTGTAATTCTCCACAGTTCCTTTACGAAGAAAAAGAGATTCTCTGCGCTTTACTGTGCTGTAAACAAGCTTGCTTCGATCATTGTCGGGACACGTTCTGCAGTCCTCTATCCCTTTTTTGACATAGGTCTCATCGTAATTGACGAGGAACATGACGGCAGCTTCAAGAATTTCGAGCCGCCTTACTACCACGCGAGAGATGTTGCTGTGATGAAGGCCGCTGCGATGAAGATCCCTGTGATTATGGGAAGTGCCACTCCTTCGAGCGACTCGTGGCTCAACGCAGAAACCGGCAAATATCATCTTGAGATCATTAAGGAAAGGGCAAACAACAGGCCTCTTCCCAAAATAGAGACTTTTGCATACAAAGGCGATCTCTACATTCCGTCAAACCTTGTCGATATAGTTTCCGATTCGCTGAAAAACGGCGAACAGACCTTGTTTTTCCTGAACAGACGCGGTTTCGCGACGATAGCGCGGTGTGCCGACTGCAACGAAATCATGATGTGTCCCAACTGTAAAACGGCTCTTATCTACCACAAGAAAAAGGAAAGGCTTTTCTGCCATCACTGCGGATACAACATAAGCCCGGACAAGTGCGCCAAATGCGGCGGAAAGCTCGTTTTTGAAGGGATCGGAGTGGAAAAGCTGTTCGAGGCGATAGAAAGTTATTTCCCCGGCGTAAAAGCACTTTCGTTTGACAGGGACAGCCTTGGAACAACAACTCTTTACGATAAGGCGGTGAAGGAAATTTCGGAAAACAAATGCCGGCTTATTGTCGGAACAGTTATGATCTCAAAAGGGCACAACTTTCCGAAATTAAGAAATGTTATAATAAAATTCGCTGATTATCTTTTGGGCTTCAGAGATCCGAGAGCTTCCGAAAAGTGTTTTCAGCAGATAACCCAGGTCGCGGGGCGCGCCGGCAGATTCGGTGTCGAAGGGCATGTTTTCGCCGAAACGGTTTACCCTGATCACTATATCTGGAATTACATAAAGGCCAACGATTACGAAGGTTTTATAACAGAGGAGCTTTCGTGGCGCGAACAGCTCGGT
>CACZFE010000261.1 GCA_902780365.1 uncultured Spirochaetales bacterium | reverse complement strand
TTGCGGCGAAAAACCGGTCACTGTCGGAACGACTGCGAGAAAAAAAGAAAATTTCATTACGATCAGGCAGCTCAAAGTAGAAAAAAATAAACCCGTTCTTATACTCTTCGGAACGGCTGGCGGTATGGAAGACAACTTCTTGAATTCATTAGATTTTTTACTTGAACCAATAGACATAAAAACAGGTTACAACCACCTTAGTGTAAGAAGCGCGGTGTCGATTTTTATTGACAGACTGAGCAGAACTGACTAATATGCCGCCGCGTTATTTTTGGAGGAGATGAAAATGACAACCAACATTATTCAAAAGCTTGAAAATCAGCAGAGAAGAATCGACCATTATTTTGTAAAACCGGGAGATAAAATCGAAGTTCACACCCGTATCATCGAAGGTGAAAAAGTTCGTATCCAGATCTTCAAAGGCGATGTCATCGCTATTAAAAACGGCAGAGACAACAACAGAACGACAATAACAGTCAGAAAGTTCTCGGGCGGCTACGGCGTTGAGAAAATTTTCCCGCTTCACTCCCCGATGATCGAAAAGATAGAGCTCGTAAACAGAGGTCTCGTCCGCAGAAGCAAACTTTACTATCAGAGACTTCGTAAAGGCAACGCAGCTAGAATCAAACCGAAAAACGTCTGGTAGTGTTCTCGCTTTTATTCGCGTTATTTCTTGCAGTTTCAGCAGAAAATCCTGTTTGCCAGTCAAGATTCGATATCGAAGAAAATTTATATAAATCTGTTGCGCTCCACTCCGACGATATTTCAGTCAGAAGAAACTATCTGAAAAAATTCGGTCAGTGCATAACTGAAGAAGGCATCAGAATCATTGAAGAAAGAAATATCGTAATAGTCGAGGAACTCGATTGTTCAGATTCGCTTGAAGGGATCGAATTTTTCTTCAGAAATAAAAAACTCTGCTCCCGCTCCGTAACTTTTTTCCCTTCAAAAAAAGTTTTCGCGATGAAAAAAAGCGGCGAAATCAAATCGCTTCCCGAAAACTGGAAACACATTGATTCGCCAGAAACCATGCTTTTCTACGATTCGACAGCAAAATTCGCGGAAAACAGCGACATTTTCGGTCAGATCCTGACAAAAAGCGCTGACGGAATTTTCACAGACCATCTCGGCAAACCGGTGCATCCGGAGTTTATTTACACAAATGGAAACTGGGAAAAAGTTTTCCCGCTGCGGGAACTTTTTTATCTGAATGTGGCGAAAGACAACACTTTTGAAGTCAAAATCATCACCGAGAACAGGCTTTCATACGAAAAAAAGGAGCTTTTCGAGCTTCTGGGACTCAAAGCCGACAGCACCGAAGAACCTTTTTTTTTCCCGAGCAGCGTTTCACTCAAAGGAACAGGTCTGAAAGGGATCCGGATCCCGAAAACAGAATACATTTCAGACAAGGAAAACGATTTCGGAATTTACAGAATTTCCTTGTCCTATCCCGATCTGCAGGAAAAAAACTCAATGATTTCAAGAAACAGGGACTACGAAATTGAAATCGTTTCTTCAAACGGAAAACTTGAGGCAACACTCACGGTTTTCAGCAAAAAACTGACTTCTGATGACGCACTGAACATCAGAATCCTCTTAAACCGTGAGATTCCGGCTTTCTTTGTCCATGCGGCAAAATAAACAAAACCAAAAACAATAAGATTTTCCTTCCGTTTTCCTTGCATTGAATATTTTTTCTACTATAAACAACCGAATTTTGTTTTCTTATAAATTTAAGAGAGGGAACTATGAACAAGACTCCGTTATTTGAAAGACACGTAGCAATGGGCGCTACAATGGCTGAATTCGGCGGATGGGACATGCCGCTGTGGTATAAAACCGGTCAGACTGCCGAGCATAAGGCGACGCGTGAAAACTGCGGCCTTTTCGACATCTGCCACATGGGTGAATACATCATCACGGGAAAGGATTCCTTCGCTTTCTGGCAGAAGATCCTCACCAACGATGTAAGAACTATTGAAGACGGTCAGGCTCAGTACAACTTCATGCTCAACGAAAAAGGCTGCGTAATCGACGACTGCATCGTTTACCGCTTCAACGAGGAAAAATGGATGCTCGTTGTCAACGCAGGAACTCAGGACAGCGATTTCGAATGGCTGAAAAA
>CACZFE010000260.1 GCA_902780365.1 uncultured Spirochaetales bacterium | reverse complement strand
TGAAATAGCTGAATGTCATATCAATGATGTTATGAATAGTAGCAAGGTTGGAAAAAAATGTATTTTCAGCAAAAAAAACCGGATGATTCGAAATTAGTTTATGAACATCATCCGGTTTTTACTTATATGTAAAGGGCGGTTGTAAAATGTAGGAAATCGGCGGTTTAGAATTGTCGGTTTTCCTACATTTTTTGTATACTCACTTTATTAATCTGTAAGCGGTCGTTAAAATAGCGTTCTTCATAAACCTCCGATATCTTGGTATGCTTTAAACATCAAGTATATCGGAGGTTTAAATATGAAATTGGATGACGTAGTGGAAGTCAACCTTGTTGACCGAAGCCCTAAAGAAACATATCGACCGGTCAGGGAAATGGCTGCGAAAATTATTACGGAAGATGTTGAAATCCGAATCTACAACGGAGCTTCGAGAGAGATTCTCAAAAATTTGAACAACTATCTTTGGTATCGTGATCAAAATGTTTCCAAATATAAATAATATGAAAATCTATCTCATTTGCGGTAAGACCGATCTTCGCAAAGGGATAGACGGATTGGCTGCTCTTGTTACCGAGGCGTTCAGTTTGGACGCCTATGATAATGCGATTTTTCTGTTTTGCGGTACACGTTCCGATCGTTTCAAGGCTCTTTACTGGGACAAAACAGGATTCGTGCTGTATTACAAGCGCATCGAAAACGGACGCTTTCAGTGGCCGAGAAATCAGAGCGAGGTCAAAAAGATAAACGCGCATCAATTGCGCAGACTCTTGGCCGGATTTTCCGTAGAGGAAAAGAAAACCATTCTTCCTTGTGAAAAAGGGCTGCTTTGTTAAATATTGATACTCCTGCCTTACATTTTTATATGGATTTGGCAGGAGTTTTCATGTATAATTCAATTCATGCATACGGAACGGAGGTGAACGAGATGGACGAAAAAGATAAGCGTATCAAAGAGCTGGAACAACAAGTCGCTGAACTGAATGAACGAATTGCTTTTCTGACAAGCAAACTTTTTGGAAAAAAAACTGAAAAAACGCGCCGTCTTCAAGAAGATGACAGACAATTAGACCTGTTTGATCTGGAAGAAGAACAAAGCGAAAAGACTGAAGATTCCAAAGAGGCTTCGGTAAAATCGTATACCAAAAAGATTCGCAAAAAAAACCGGAAGATTGATACTTCAAAAATTCCGGTCGAAATTGTGAATCATGTGATGCCTGATGAAAAATGTTCCTGCCCTAAGTGTCATGCCCGTCTCGTTCAGGTCGCGAATCCTAAGATTCGTGAAGAGGTGAAGTTCATACCGGCAAAACTCAGGCTTCTCGAACATCATCAGGCAGTATACAAGTGCCCTGAATGTTCTTCGGACGATCATTCGAAAATTTCAAAAGCTCCGATGCCCCGTTCGCTCATCAGTCACAGTAAGACAGGATCTCCTTCGATCATTGCGCATATTGCCGCGATGAAGTACGTCTACAAAGTTCCTTGCTATCGCCAGGAGGCAATGTGGAAGCTTAGGGGATTGCCGTTGACTCGTCAACAAATGTCAAAATGGATGATCGACGTCTTCAACAATCAGCTTTCGCCGCTGTATGATCTTTTATTGAAAGAGCTGAAAAGGCAGCGATTTCTTCATGTGGATGAAACACCTTATAATACTTTGGCTTCAGAAAAAGCAAACACTTATTATTGGGTTGTCACAAGTGGAAAATTTGAAGAAAAAAATATTGCCGCATTTACTCACAGTGACGGAAGATCATCCGATACTGCCAAGAAATTGTTGAGCGATTTTAATGGCTACGTCCAAACTGACGGCTATGCCGGATATAATTTCCTCGACAGGACCAGACACCTGGGGTGCCTGGCTCATGTTCGTCGCTATTTTGTCGATTCTTTGAAAAACAGCAGCTACAAAGCCTCAAAATCTTTTAGCGGAGAAATAGTCAAAGACATCGATGAAGTCTTTGAATTGGAAAGAAAACTCTCAACCAAATTCAATGATGACGAACGCTTGAACTATCGAAGAAGAAAACTCCTTCCTGTAGTCAAGCGGGTATTTTCCAAGATAGCTTCAGTTACCGCATCTGCCAAGTCAGCATTGGGAAGAGCCAAAAACTACGCCCTGGGTCAAGAAAAG
>CACZFE010000259.1 GCA_902780365.1 uncultured Spirochaetales bacterium | reverse complement strand
AGGAGCAGCCGGTTTTTGCGGTTGAAGGCAATCTTATTGATCCGAAACAGCTTTCGGAACGGCTGGAATATCTCAAAAGGACCTTTGAATATACTTTTACCAACAGCGACGGCTTGAAAAGAACGATCGTCGTAGGTGAACGCAACCCGAATTTCACTCCGATGGCACTTATTCCCGACCATTTGGTCTGGGCTGTCGTCGTTTCGGAAGACGCAGGATTTTTCGTTCACAAAGGAGTCGATTTCCAGGAACTCGACGCGGCTGTAAAGGACAACATCAAGACTCACAGGATGCGCGGCGGCTCAACAATCACTCAGCAGCTTGCAAAAAACCTCTTTCTCAACCGCGACAAAACCCTTCTGCGAAAATTCCGCGAAGTATTGCTCGCCATAGAACTCGACGCAGCCCTTTCGAAAGAGCGCCTTCTTGAAATTTATTTCAACATAATCGAGTGGGCTCCCGGCATTTTCGGCATCTCGCAGGCATCTTACTACTATTTCGGCAAAGAACCTTTCCAGCTCACTCCGCTTGAATCGGCTTTTCTCGCTTCGGTAATTCCCGGCCCGAGCAAATACCACTACATTTTCCTTTCAAAAAATGTATCCGAAAACTGGTACAAGAGCCTTTACAGGATCCTCAGTATAATGAACGAAACAGGCCATCTCTCTACTGACGACTACTTCGATTCACTTCAGCAGACACTTGTTTTCAGGGAACCGGAAGAAAATTAAAGATTACGCAGCGCTTCGACGAGCTCTGTTTTTGACTGGGTCTTTTCATCGACCTGTTTGATGATTTTCGCGGGAACTCCGGCGACAACACAGCACGGAGGCACGTCTTTCGTGACGACCGAACCTGCCGCGACGACTGAATTTTCGCCGACTGTGACGCCTTCAAGAACAACTGCATTCGCGCCGATCATGACTCCGTCGCAGATTTTAACGGGAGTCGCGCTCGGGGGCTCGATGACACCAGCAAGGACTGTTCCTGCGCCGATATGGCAGTTTTTGCCGACTGTCGCACGTCCGCCGATAACGGCGTTCATGTCGATCATAGTTCCTTCGCCGATCACCGCGCCGATATTGATCACAGCACCCATCATTATGACGCATTTGTCGCCGATCTCGGTCATTTCGCGTATAACAGCGCCCGGCTCGATCCTTGCATTGATTTTGGTGAGGTCTGCAAGAGGAATTGCCGAATTTCTGCGGTCGTTTTCAAAGCGTGTGAGCGTGACTTCGGGATGAGCAGCGGCGAAATCGCGGATCTTGTCGAACTCGTCGTAAACCTCGACGAAATCAAGGCCTTTGTAACTTTCCGCCAGAGCCGAAAAGTCGCATTTTTCGATATTTCCCTTGAAAAGCGCACGGACCGGCGTCTTTTTTTTCGATTCGCTGATAAGTTTTATGATTTCATATGCGTCCATCTATTTCTCCAATATCTTTCTGCCCATAAATCTGAGTTTCCAGACTCCGAAAAGAGCCTCTTTGAAGATTTTGCCGCTCATTTTGCTCGTTCCCTCTGTCCTGTCGGGGAAAACTATCGGCAGTTCGAACACTTTTCCGCCGCTTATCTTCGTTCTGAAAGCCATTTCTATCTGAAATCCGAAACCCGAAAGGACAAGCGGAGTCGATATGACTTTTTCAAGAAGTTTTGCATCCCAGCACTTGAATCCGGCAGTGACATCGTTGACTCCGAGCCCTAAGATCGTGCTTGCGTAGAAGCTGCCGCCCCTTGAAATGATGCGGCGCCCCAAACCCCAGTTTTCCGTTCCGCCCCCTTTTGTGTAGCGCGAACCGACAACGACCGTGTAGCCTTCGTCTGATTTTTTCACCATTTCGGGAAGATATTCGGGTTTGTGCGAAAAGTCAGCATCCATTTGTATTATCTTTTCGTAACCTTTTTCAATAAGGGTGCCGAACCCGTCGAGATACGCCGCGCCGAGCCCTTCTTTACTTTGTCTCACCTTCAGAAGGACGAAACTGTTTTCTTTCATCATGTCTCTGACGATTTCAGCCGTTCCGTCGGGAGAATTGTCGTCAACGACCAGTATATCCGCTTCAGGAAGCTGTGTATGAACCGCCTTGATTATGGCCGCAATATTCTCTTTTTCGTTGTAAGTCGGGATACAAACAGCAATTTTGCTCATTTTCACCTCCAAAGACCTC
>CACZFE010000258.1 GCA_902780365.1 uncultured Spirochaetales bacterium | reverse complement strand
TATCCTGCATTTTTGCAAAACCGGCACTGCCGTCAACCTTGAGTTCGACATTCTCGGAAAATACGTTGCAAAAATCATGCACCGCAGCGGAAATGACGAAGCGCTTGAAAATTTGATCGAAAAATTGTGAATTTCCATTTAATCGTTACGCCGTCACGATGACATTGCGCACCTTAATAAATTTCTTTAAAAAAAATTCTTTTAAGTTATAGTCCTCTGTCTTTTTGTGTGTGGAGGATTTTATATGAAAAAACTGCTTGGGATTCTATTTATCGTTTTTATCGTAACTTCAGGGCTTTTTGCCGAAACGCTTGTCGTAATGGACACTTCGGACAACACCGGCAAAATTCATCCGGATGTCGTCAAAGGCTCGAAAGAGTATATAACACAGCTTCTGAAAAGCATCGGCAAATACACGATTGTTGCCGACAGCGCTCTCTCAGATGTGAAAAAACGCTCGCCGGAATGGTCGAAGTGCAATCAGATGGAGTGTCAGATCGAAATCGGAAAGGCTCTGAAAGCCGATATAGTCGTCCTTCCGTCAGTTGAATACTTCGCCGGAATCTTCACGCTTACCGTAAACTACATTTACGTCGACGGCAAAAGAAAGACCGAAGCCGGCGCGACCGACTTCAACGGAACAGCAGCAGGCATGAAAAACGCCCTCGAAGCGGTCGTTTCGATGATCCACGGCAAAAAGACAGAGACTCCCGTTTTTGTTGAAGAGAACAAGGAACTTGAAAAATACAAGGCTGAAAACTTCAAGGAAACCGCTCCGAAAGAGTACATCGTTCCTGAAGAACCTGCAGCTCCGGCACCGGCTCCGGTAGTTGTTCTTCCCGGCTCGGCAGCATTTTCGTCTGAAAAACAGGGAATCAAAGTCACGCTCGATGTTTCGGGAACTTCACCGAAAAGCTGTACCGTTCCCTGCACGATAAACGACATCGAACCGGGCACCCACACAGTCAGGTTCGAACTTGCCGGCCACACGACAAAAGACGAAGCCATCAATATCCAGTCAGGGAAAAAAACCGAGAAAAAAATTACTCTCGTTCCCGTTATAAAAAGCCTTGAAGAGGTCAACAACGAACTCGTGGCTGCATCTAAATCGGGTGATTTCGAACATGCGAAAGAACTTCTTTCAAAAGGAGCAAGCATAAACTACCACGACAAATCTGGTCTTTCGCCGCTTCTTGCCGCAGTTTTGGGCGGACAGAAAATCATGGCAGGCTATTTCACCGGAAGAGGCGCTCTTCTGTCGTCAACCGAAAGCGCGGCACTTATGAAGGTTTCGGTAGAGAAAGACGATCCGTGGCTCGCTTCAATAGTCACGAAACAGAAAAGCATGCTCAATCTAACATTCGAAAACAGCAGGACAGTTCTCTGGCTCGCCGCTGAAAAGAAGGCTTGGAACGCTTTCGACGAATATCTGAAGGGCGGTGTCAATGTCGAACTCAAGGATGCAGCAGGACAATCGATCCTCGTATGGGCGATAGAAACAGGAAATACCGAAGTCATTGAAAAACTCATAAAATTCGGTGTCCGCTTTTCCTCTCCCGATGCCGACAAGATGCTGAAGCAGGCTGTAATCAGCGAGGATGTCGACAAAGTCAGATCCCTTACTTTCCTCAAAGTCAACGTCAACAAAGTCTACGAAGACGGACTCACGCTGCTCTGGTATGCCGCAGTCAAGGAAAGGACCGACATTGCCGAGCTTCTTCTCAATGCCGGAGCAAAAGTCGACGCTCCCGACAAAACAGGCAAAAACCTTATCACATACTGCATGGAACGACGCAAATACGAAATGGCTAAACTTCTCAAGAAACACGGTGCGCAGCTTAAACCGAAAGAAGCCGTTTTCCTTCTGCAGAGAGGTCTTGTCATCGGTGACGGAGAACTTGTAAAAGCTCTTATCGAAACCGGAGTCAACGTAAACACCAAGTTCAGCGACGGTCTCAGTGCGCTCTGGATCGCGGCTTTCACAAACAACCGCGACATGATCGAAGTTCTCGCTGAAGGCAAAGCCAACATGAACATCAAGGACAAAAACGGCAAGACCGTCCTTATGTGGGCAGTCGAAAACGATAAGAAAGAAGTAGCCAACACCCTTATCACGCACGGCGCAAACGTCAACCTGATGGACAACAAAAAAAGAACGGCGCTCATGTCGGCAG
>CACZFE010000257.1 GCA_902780365.1 uncultured Spirochaetales bacterium | reverse complement strand
ATCTGGCATAATAATTATAAGTGTATTTGTAGTATTCGCATTTTATGATGCCGTTTGAAAAGGCGAGGCTCCACAAGTATCCGCATCCGTCGGTTTCAGATGCCCTCCACCAGAAGTCATAAAACGAGCTTTTGTATTTTTTGATGCCGCAGATGTCTTTTATCACATAGATTGCAAGAAGTTCGCGGATCCCGGGGAGTTTCCAGCCGCTCAAACCTCCGAGGTTGAGATTTCTCGCGTATTCGTAGGCTTTTTTCTTCTGTAGAGGGCTGCGGCTGCCGATTTTTTCTATCATTTTTATTCTTCCGGCAGGTTGGACAAGTTCGATGTAGTCGCCGCGGTCGATAAATTCATCTGAATCTTTGAGCATTTCAGTGAGAGCACTTTTCAGCGGTTCTCCGTCAAGGAACCCGACGATAGTCGTTTTTATGCTTTCGAAAGACTCTTTTGACGGTCTGTGAGTCGCCGGGAATAAGTAGGCGTAAGGCGAAAGATCCTTAAAATCGTTGTAATAACAGAGCAGTTCGTCGTGTGTTCCGAAAAGCCCCATTATGTCAAAAGCGGAAAAAAGGTCTTTTCTGATATATTTCTCATAACATTTTTCGTAAGACTCAACATCGATTTCTGGGTCGAAATTGTCGAGTTTAGTAAACTCGACATGCGGTTTCAAACACGGATTTATGACGATTTTTTTGACATCGGCATTGATGCAGAGAGCATAGAATCCGCCAAGAGAATGCCCGACTATGTATTTGATATCATTGGTTTTCACATAGTCTTTCAAAAACTCGATTGATTCCGCAGGATTCTTTTGATCGTACCGGATCGAAACAAGCTCAAACCCTAATTCAGTCATGACGCCTTTTAGTGCGTTCATAGTGGAAGAAGTTTCCGGGTTCGAGCCGTAGCCGTAAATGTAAAGAATTTTGTTTGTCATTTTTCCTCCGCTTTTAAGTTGTAACCTTTAGAAATTGCACAGATATTTTACAAATTCCGATAAAAAAATCAAGAAAAACGGCGGGGTTTTTGAAAAAAAGCATAAATTTATTGTATCGTTAAGTTTTTGTTGATAAAAATTTTAAAATTTATATTCTTATTATCGTTATATTTTTGTGTTGTTGGGTAAAATATGAAAGAAGATGTTGTGATTAACAGTGAAAGTGATTTGAGATCCAAAATCTACATTATTCGCGGAAAACAGGTAATGCTTGACTTTGATTTGGCCGAAATATACGGCTATTCAGTCAAGGCATTTAACCAGCAAGTTAAGAATAACATTGAGAAATTTGATGATGATTTCAGATTTCAGCTGAATGCTGACGAGGTTATAGAATTATCGAGGTCAAAATTTTTGACCTCGATACAGGTAAAAGGTGTGAAAGGCGGTAGATCGTATTTTCCTTACGCTTTCACAGAGCAAGGTGTTTACATGCTGATGACTGTTCTGCGCGGCGAGCTTGCGATTAAGCAAAGCAAGGTTTTGGTGCGTCTTTTCAAAGCGATGAAAGATTACATCATCGAGCGAGAGAATCTTATTGACTATGATGATGTTGCAAAACTCGCGATCCAGACTTCGCAAAACACTAAAGATATTGCGAGAATAGATAAAAAATTGTCAAATGTGCCCACAAAGGATGATGTTGTTAAAATTATTGAAGATTTCAGTAGCTGCGAAATAAAAAAAGATTTTCTGTTTCTGAACGGAAAATCAGTAGAAGCTGATCTCGCTTACCAACAGATTTACGAGGATGCTAAAAACACAATTTGCGTGATTGACAACTATATCGGTTTGAAAACTCTGGTGCTACTAAAATCAGCAAGGAAAAATGTAAAAATCACAATATTTTCCGACAATATCCACCATGGTCTGCATAAAAAGGAACTCGATGATTTTATTAAGGAATATCCGCATGTTGATATTTCTTTCAAAAAGACGAACGGCATTTTTCACGACAGATATATCATCCTCGATTTCGGTACTAAGAACGAAAAAATTTATCACTGCGGAGCATCATCAAAAGATGCTGGAAACAAAGTCTGTTCCATTTCTACGATGTCAGATCACGACATATACAAGCCACTGATTGAAAAATTATTGGAAAATCGTGAACTGATTTTTTAATCTGTTTCGCCATCTCAAAACGGAAATGTGGGGAAAATTAAGGATTATTTTTTGG
>CACZFE010000256.1 GCA_902780365.1 uncultured Spirochaetales bacterium | reverse complement strand
TTTCTCCTTCATTAAGCACAAGTCCGCTCACCATTATGAAACCGGTTTCAACACCACTCTCGGTGAGTGTTCCCTCCCAGACAGGAGACCACACTTCGCCGTTTTTCGTATAAACATTGAATTTTGCACCTGCTGCAGTATTTGAAAAACCGACTTTGAAGCATACGCCGAAATCTTCGCCCTCAAGAGAGTCCTGAGTCGTTCCGACATAGATCGTGCCGTTTTTCACAACAGCACCGTAGTTGTTGGCTTTGCAGGTGTCGGCATCTCCGTTGCCCGCTTTGTCGCTATTCCACGGAGCGAGGATCTCGATATTCGCGATCGAAAAGTCGATTTTCCACGAAAAAGAGACCACGTCGGATTCAGTCCCTCCGACATTAACCGCCTTGAGAGAAAACTGATGATCTCCTTCCGCAAGATTTTCGTAAACTTTCGGCGAAGTGCAGCTTTCCCATTCGTTTGCATCGAGTTTGCAGCGGAAAACCGCCTCCTCAATATCGGATTCAAAGGTGAATTCAGCCGTAGCGACCGGTGAAACAGCCTGAGGATGTGAAGTTATCTCAGCGACAGGCTTATCTTCAACCGGAATATCTGTGTCACCGTCGTCGACCTGAGAATCGCTGTCGTCAACCGGAATGTCGCTGTCAGCATCGTCATCAACAGGCTCTGTGTCGTCATCGTCGGGAGTCGTGTCGCTGTCGTCCTCAGGCTCAGGGTCAGAGTCACAGAAAAGTCTTATCTCCGATGTTACAAACGGATTCTGAAGCAGAAAAGACGAAAGTTTGTATTCACCTTTTGCCGCGAGATCGATTTCGAAAGAAACCGTATTTTCGGAGAAAACACCTGTGAAAGTCTGCATATCTTTGTTTTTAGCCATTGTCAAAGCGACCGCCATGCCGTCATGAAGTTTTTCCGAGACATCACTGAGAGCGACTTCTACATTTACTTTGCCACAGATATGAGCCTCGTTTTCAGGTGAAATTATCTCGATTTTGTAATCATCTTCCGCAAATCCGGCACACTTTCCTTTTTCCTTTCCTTCTTCTATCGAACAGTATGAACCGTATCCGCACTCAGTATCCTTCGAACATTTCTTACTGCCGCCGCCGCCGCACGAAACAATGAAAACAAGCAGGCATCCAGACAAAAGGCTAAGAATTTTCCATTTTGAACTCATAGTCACACCTCTGCATCAATTATTTCGACCAATTGTTTTTCCAAGAATTTATCAAGGATATCAAGGACATCGTTTCCGATCCGGGTCAATTCGTCAAGAGTCTCCACCTCATATTGAGCGGCAAAAAGCGCAATGATCCCGGTAACAGTGCGCTTTCCGTCGATAAGCGACCAAAGTTCCGCAGCAGACTCATTCAGCGTGACGATTTTGTCAGATTCAGGTGAAACAGCGACAAGAGTGCCGTCAAAAGAGCGCCTGAAAGCGACATCGTTTTTGATTTTTAAAATACAATCCTTTTCCATGATTCAAATCCGCAAAAAACCCAATATTATAATAACAATTAAATTTTTAGCAAAAAAATATGATTTTGTTTGATTTTGAAAATTCTTTTCTGTATAAGCCCGAAATCGGAGAAAGTTTTTTTGTTTTATGGAGAGAATAATGAAAAAATTCGATCTGCTTTTCATTCTGGTTTTATCAGCTTTTTTTGTTCTTTCCTGCTCGTCGAACGATGACGAAGAAGAACTCGCGGATACCGGCTGGAACGGCTCGCCGCAGGGCGGTGACAGCGGTGATTCGCTTCCCGATGCAGTCGCAAACGATGAGGACAAGACCGACACTTCATCGGAAAAGGACGATTCAGACACTTCTGATCAAGACATACCTGACAACGATATGCCAGAAAATACCGATGATCCTGACACAACGCCTGATTCAGGCGATTCACAGCCTGACGGAGAAAACACCAATCCTACCGAAGACTTCGATGAAGCGGCTGATGATTCCGATTCAGACTCCGACACTTCTGACAACGATACAACGGACAGTGACGATGACAGCGACACGGATTCCGGCGATTCCCAGCCTGATGATGACGGAGACACTTCAACTCCGGAACCGGCATTGCCCGAGTGCAGCCCGTCAGGCGCGAAACCGTGCATAGATTCTGCAACCAAACTTATATGGTCCTCGGCAACTTCCCAAAACAAGAAATGGGCTGAAGCC
>CACZFE010000255.1 GCA_902780365.1 uncultured Spirochaetales bacterium | reverse complement strand
TTCTCAACTACTTCGGGCTGCGCTTTTGAAAGGAAGTTCGGGTTGTTGAGTTTTCTGTCGCAGAGGTCGAAATCTTTCTGGAGTTTCGCGATTTCCTTTTCAAGTCGTCTGATTTCGTCGGAGAAATCGATGAATCCTGCAAGCGGGATGTAGAGCGTGCCGCCTTTTACGAGGGAACTTGCGGTCTCTTTGTCTGGTGTAAAAGTATCAACAAATTCAACATCTTTTACTCTTGCGAGCTTGATTATGTATTCGAGTTTTTCACTAAGCGCGCTCTTAAGGTCATCCGTGAGATCGAGTTTGAGAGGCAGTTCTGCCGACGGTTTGATGTTGTTTTCGGCGCGGATCGTTCTGATGACAGTGATGATCTCGATGATCTCTTCCATCGTCTGAGCGTCTTTCTCGAAAACGGGGCAGTCTCCTGCTTCGGGGAAGCGGCTTATCATTATCGATTCTTCGCGTCCGTTGAAGGTGAACGGCAGGCTCTGCCAAAGCTCTTCGGTGACATGCGGCATGAAGGGGTGAAGCAGTTTGAAACTTGCGTCGAGGACTTTGAGAAGGACCTTTTTGCCGACGGTCTTAGCCTTTTCATCAGTACCGAAGAATGTCGGTTTGACGAGCTCGATATACCAGTCGCAGAACTCGTGCCAGAAGAAGTGGTAGATCGCTCCCGCCGCGTCGTTGAGCCTCATTTCATCGAGGTTTTTGCGGACTTCCTCTGTTGCCGTTTCGAGTTTTGAAAGGATCCACTTGTCGGCAAACGAGAAGTCGTCGGATTTGTATTCTATCGTGTTGAAATCGAGTTTCTCGCCGTCAGCAAACTGCATGAGACAGAATCTCGTCGCGTTGTATATCTTGTTGATGAAAGCCCAGTAGCCTTCAAACCATTCATCCGAAAGTTTTACGTCTCTGCCTGCGAGCGGCATCATCGCGAAGGTAAAGCGGAGAGCGTCAGCACCGTATTTTTCGGTGACAACGAGCGGATCGATGACGTTTCCTTTGCTCTTCGACATTTTCTGGCCGAATTTGTCGCGGACAAGACCGTGAAAGAAGACCTTTCCGAAAGGTTTCTCGCCCATGAACTTGTATCCCATCATTATCATTCTCGCAACCCAGAAGAAAATGATGTCGAATCCTGTTTCCATGAGGGTCGTCGGGTAATATTTCGCAAGTTCAGGCGTTTTTTCGGGCCAGCCTAAAGTCGAAAACGGCCAGAGCTGGGAGCTGAACCACGTGTCAAGCACATCAGGATCGCGTCTGAGTTTCTCGCAGCCGCATTTCGGGCACTTCGTCGGATCTTCGCGGCTTACTATCATCTCGCCGCACTCCTCGCAGTACCATACCGGGATCTGATGTCCCCACCAGAGCTGGCGGCTGATGCACCAGTCTTTGATGTTGTACATCCATTCGTAATATGTCTTTTTCCAGGTTTCGGGCTGGAAAACGATTTTGCCAGTTTCGACCGCCTCTATTGCCGGTTTCGCGAGGTCTTCCATTTTGAGGAACCACTGGTCAGAAAGTATCGGTTCAACTATGGTTTTGCATCTCTGGCAGTGTCCGACTGCGTGCATGTGCTTTTCAACTTTGAGAAGAAGGCCGAGTTTGTCGAGGTCGGCTACTATCGCCTCTCTCGCTTCTGTCGTTGTCATGCCGGCGTATTTTCCGCCGAGTTCATTGATCTCGCCTTTTTCGTTGATGACGTTGATTTCTTCAAGGTTGTGGCGTTTGCCGGTCTCGAAGTCGTTGAAATCGTGGGCAGGCGTGACTTTTACGGCACCTGTTCCGAATTCGATATCGACCAGAATCGCGTCTCCGATTATCGGGATTTCCCTGTCGGTAAGCGGAAGTTTGACCTTTTTGCCGATGAGGTGAGCGTAACGCTTGTCTTCCGGATGGACTGCTACCGCGCTGTCGCCGAGAAGTGTTTCGGGACGAGTAGTTGCGATCGTCAGGAATTCGTCGCTTCCCGAAATCGGATATTTGATGTGCCAGAGGTGTCCTTCGACATTCTCGTGGTCGACTTCGAGGTCTGAAAGTGCCGTTCTGCAGTGCGGACACCAGTTGATGATGTATGTGTTTTTGTAAATGAGCCCTTCTTCGTAAAGCGAAACGAAGACTTCACGAACCGCTTTGGAGAGGTTTTCATCCATCGTGAAACGCTCTCTCGACCAGTCAAGCGATGCACCCAA
>CACZFE010000254.1 GCA_902780365.1 uncultured Spirochaetales bacterium | reverse complement strand
TGCCACGGACGATACTACAAGCGGGCTTTCAACTTATATTTACAGCTCGACTTTATCTTCAGGAGCCGGTTATCAGGAAGGCGACCAGTATCCCGGCAGCGAGAAACTGGCGGAATTTGTCCATAACAGAGTTTTGTCTGCCGGAAAAACTTTCTACAGTTCATACAAAGCTTATGGAGCAAACGGAAAAAATGGAATTTACAGTGCCAATCTCGGTGAGGTCAACACAAGTGTAAACAACAAGATGCCGTCAATTATCGTAGAGCTTGCTTTCCACACTTCGAAAACCGATGCCCCGATGCTTAAAAACCCGAAATTCCGTGATATAGTTTCGCGTGCCGCGTATCAGGGAATCGTTCAGTATTATGCCGACAAAGACGGCACGACCCCTGTTTTTCTGCCGGGAAGTCCGCGTAATCTGAGGACAAAAACCAATGCAAACGGCTCGGTAACGCTTTTCTGGGACGCTCCTGAAAGCGATGCTCCGAATTATTACAAAGGTCATCCGGCAACAGGTTATTTCGTGCAGACTTCAACTGACGGATTGGCTTTCAATGACGGCATAGATGTCGGAAATGTGCTCGAATGGACTGACAATTTTGAACTGAGCAGGCCGGTTTACTTCAGAGTCGTAGCATACAATGCAGGCGGAGTCTCCTTTCCTAGCGTGGTCGCGGCGGCTGTTCCGAGAAATAATGTAAAGAAAATCCTTCTTGTCGACGGCTTCGAGAGGATAGACAACGCCATGCCGCGCTTTAATGAAGGCAGTAGCGCAAACCACCGTTACATTCTTGAGCACATCAACAGCTTCGACTATGCGAGATATTATGCGCCTCTTCTTGCCGAACTCGGATATTCGCTCGATTTCACGCAGAGAGCGAATGTCGCCGGCATGGATCTTTCAAAATACGAGATGATTTTGTGGTTCTTAGGCGAGCAGAGCACGGCTGACGAGACTTTTAACCATGACGAGCAGGAAAAAATCGCGGAATATCTCGAAAACAGCGGAGCGCTTTTCGTAAGCGGCGCCGAGATAGGCTGGGACATTGACTACAAAGGCGATGCAGCCGATAAAGCGTTTTTCAACGAAACTCTGAACGCGAAGTATGTTGACGACGAATCAGGGCTTTACACTTTCTTTGGAACAGATGAATTCTCAACAATATCAGGAAGTTTCGATGACGGGACCTATGTTTATCAGGCTGAATACGCCGATGTTATCGCTCCTTTTGACGAAACCGGAAAAACAGTTCTTTTTTACGACAATACAGAGACTCTCGGAGCAGGGATCCTGACGAAAACTGGCAGCAAAAAAGTTTTCGTTATGGGATTCCCGTTTGAGACTATTCTTGGAAAAGATAATAAAATAAATCTGTTGCAGTTTGTTCTTGATGAGTTTGAGATAACTCCGGAAACAGATGATGACACGACTGATAACAAGCGATACGACAGACACAAGCGATACGACAGACACAAGCGATACGACAGACACAAGCGATACGACAGACACAAGCGATACGACAGACACAAGCGATTCAAGCGATACGACTGATTCCGCGGATGCTTCCGATTCACATGACAGCGAAGATTCAACAGATTCCGATGATTCCGGCGATACTTCCGAAAGTGATAAAACTGATGAAGAAAAAGGCGGGAAGGGCGGTTGCTCTTTGTCTTTGATTTAATTATTTGAATTTCTTGAAGAAATCACCGAGGTCTTTGTTCAGTTTGTTGAACTTTTCCCCGTATTTCATGATTTTGGGTTCATTTGAATTTATGTTGCCGACGATTTTGTCGCCTTCGATCTTGCATTCTGCGGTAAATTCCGATTTTCCACTTACGCATGAAGAATTAAAGTTGCTGATTTTATTGAGATATTCTTCGTAAAACTTGATAAATTCCGCACTCTCTTTCTCTAGTTCTTTCATCGTTGCTACAAGTTTGAGGTATGTGTCGAGCAGCTTTTTGTTGTTTCTGCTTTTGACGACTTCGGTATTGTTGTCGCTCATTCCCAGCTGCTGGTTCAGATAGCTGTTCTGCTCTTTCAGGCCCTGCAGGTAGCTGGTTATTGTTTTCTGCGCGCTCTCGGTTTTAGCGAGGATGTTTCCCATTCCGGCTTTGTGATAATCGTTTTCTACTGCGACTAAATTGTTCTTCTCATCCTTGTATGCCGACAGTTTTGAGTTGCCGTCATTGAAAAGGTTCTCCATTTTTGTCTCGGCTTTACGGCATTTTTCCATGTCGAGTTTTGTAACGCAGACGTTCTGAGCCTCGTTTATCGTTTTCAGCATCGAAGCGCATATCTGCTGGAGATTGTTGTTCTGGAGTATGATGCTGTTAAGGCCGGAAACGAATTCTTTGCCGATTTTTGCTGATTCCGGCGAATCGGTTTTGAGCGATTGTGTAACTTTGGTTTTCGAGTTCTTGAAAACTTTGTTGTCTTCATCAAGTCCTTTTTTCATCGATGCCACAAGTTCCTTCTTCGCGGCAAGGTTTTGTGAAACGCTTCTTTTGAACTCCTGTTTTTCGGAGTCATTGCTTCTTTTGTTGAGGTCTTTGGCTCTTTCTGCGGCATTTTCCATCGTATCGATGTCGCTGTTGAAGTTCTCTTTCTCGTCGTTCAGTTTTTCAGCCGCTGTCGCGACCTGTCTGTCAAGCGTTTCGCATTTCGAGTATTTATCGTCTGTGTCGACGGTTTTGCATTCTTCGAGATAGTTTTTGAGAAGATTTTCGTATTCTGCGAGGAGATTTTTTATGTCGGGAATACGCGATTTCGCCGATTCCCTGGCTTCGCAGTAGAGTTTGAGCTCAGTGACGACATTACGCGAAAGGTCGCTTTTTGAAGGATCTGCGCATTCTTTCTCGTCGGTCGAAAGCTTTTTCTCGATTTCGGTGACTCTTTTCCTGTCGGACGCAATCTTTTTTGCCTCATCTTTGTAGATATCGGCATAAACAGAAATTGAGCAAAAAAGAACTAATAAAATCAAACACTTTTTCATAAGAACCTCCGTTTTTCAATTCACAACGTCTGATGATTCCACAAAAACCGGAATTTTGCAAATAGAGGGCGCGTTTTCTTTGAAAAAAATTGTTATATGCTTAATATCAAGCGTTTTTGGAGAAGATATGGCTGATAAACTGAAGATTCTCATAGTCGAGGACGATCCGGTAAATCTGATCGTTTCGGTTAAAAGTCTGGAACACAGGAATGTCGAGGTTTTTTTCGCTACGGACGCTTTTGACGCGCTTAAACTCTATGACAACACCGAAAATCTTTCCGCAGTTATAACCGACATCCAGCTTCCCGGCATGGACGGAACCGAAATGATGCGCAGGATGAGGTCTAAAGAGGAGGAGACAGGAGTGCCGATCCCGATTTTCGCGATGACGGCCTACGCTTTCGAGGAAAACAGAAGGTATTTTCTTGAGCTTGGTTTCGATGATGTTTTCATCAAGCCTGTCAACTATGACGATATTCTGAAAACTATACAACGTTACTTGTAACGAGGTCGCTTTGAATTTATTTTCCAAAGACAAAGTTCTTTCCGATTTTATTGAAAAGGCTTACATCAGGCTGCTTGAAGCAGGCTATGTCGTAAACAGCGAATATATTAAGGAAATTCCTTACGGCGTGACGCTCAAAACCGGGAAAAGCGAGG
>CACZFE010000253.1 GCA_902780365.1 uncultured Spirochaetales bacterium | reverse complement strand
TTCACCGAAACATTCTTCAACTACAGGTTCGCTCAATCCTGCGCTTTCCCACGTTTCAAAAATATCGGGAACACCGCTTCCTGCATGTTCTCCGAAACCGATCAGATTCAACATTTTCATAATGTTTGCGTTTCTCGGCTCGGAATCTCCGCCGCGAAGCATCTGTTTTTTCCCGACAATCGCTGTTCCGGGATTTTTGAGAACGATCTTGTCAGGATATTTGTCGATGACAACACCTCGGGGCAAAAAATAATCGGCATTTACAAGACAGTTGACGAGTGCTTCTCGGACGGATTTGTGAATAATTGTTTCATCAACTCTCACCATGCCGTCAAGTTGAAAAGGCTTTTCAAGATCTCTTGTCAGTTTGGCGGAAACCATAGTGAAAAAATCAAACACATTTCCCGTCCAATCCGGTGACTGTGACTGAATTCTGTCTGTCCACCTGACAGAAGGCAGAGCATGATCTTTGTAATCTAAAAAGAAATTCGGATATTCTCTTGTAATAGTGTGTTCCAAACCGAACATCAGAAGTCCGGCGCAGGTTGGATGCATGGATTTATCCCTCAAATCGTTGCCTGCCGCCCCGATTCGTTCCAAAAACTCATCATCCGGAAGTTTCAACCATGCATTTCCGCGATGTTCGTTTTCAAACCAGATGCGATATGATTTGACCGATTCTTTGTCAAACACGGAAAGATCAAGATTTTCCAGAATTTTCATGTCCGTTGTCAGTCTGCTCTGATCACGGAGCATTGCTTGAACTTCGTCTCTGGTGCAATGATAATCGCCTTCCAGCGTTCTTTTAAAAGTGCCTTTATACATATCTCCGTTTATATAGACAGGCTTATGCTCTCTACTTGCCGCAGGAACATTAATGACCACAATCACTGAATCCGAGATTTCGTAAATATTGACATCCCTTTCATCAAGAAGATTAACACTTACCTTCTTGGAATCGTTGATCTGATTCCAAAAATTCTTTATCAGTTTGGGAGCATCTTTCATTCCGGTAGCAAACCAGGAACCGTCTTTTCTTTCGCGGACTCCGCAGATAATCACGCCTCCGTAAGAGTTTGCCATCGCTGAATAAGTTTCCCACAAATTTTGAGGAAGACCTCCTTCCGCGGCCTTAACTTCGCGCCGATTGTCTTCTCTATATTTATCAAACCTTTCAATAACAAAAATTTCATTCATGGTTTTAACTCACCCTTAACAAAATAATTTAGAAATTCCAATAAACACCAATAACTACAATATTATATCGACAAATTTTATAAATAAAAGTAAAATATCTAAATATTTAATTTTTTAAAAACAAAGATTGTTTTGAAAACACCTTAGAATTGCATTAAAAGGCTCGAAAGGATAATCTGGCATCCATGCTCCAACCGTTTGTCAGGAGATCGTTAGGCCTCCGATGCAACTTTTTTTTCCAAACAAGCAGGTATGATCACCGCGTTTTTTTACTAACTTTTGCAAAGGAGATGCAAATGAGCATTTTAGGGTCAAACGGTTTCGGAAGTTTCAATATCGTTCAGACGATCGTCCAGCAAGAACTGTTTCCAAAGAAAAAGCGTAAAAAAGTCTGCGATTTCAAGCGCTCGGTTTCCGATTCGGAGCTTAAAAAAGGCGATGTTCTCTGCGTTCACAGAATGCTCGGCGCTTACGACCACTACGCCATATACATCGGTAACAGAAAAGTTATCCACTATTCTGACGAGGGCAGCGACTTAGGCAACGATATCCGCATCCGCAAAGCGACTCTCTCCCAATTCAAAAACGGCGCTTCAGAGATCTTCGTCATAGATTTTGAAGCTTACCAAGATTATATCGAAAATCCGGAACTTTTTGACTTCGTAGGACTTTTCAAACTCGCTTTCGACAACCTTTTCGACAACGAACTTCACCTCTATTCGCCCGAAGAAACCGTGGAAAGAGCCAAAAGCCGGCTTGGAGAACGTGCCTACAACCTTCTCTTAAACAACTGTGAGCATTTCGCGATCTGGTGCAAAACCGGCAAGAGCGAATCGACTCAGGTGCAGAACTTCATTGATACCATAGCAGACATCAATCCCGGCCCTGTAGTTCGCTGATAAGAGGAGGATTTTGTTGAGTGAGATTTCTACCACATATGCTTTTTCCGAGCTGATTCAAGTCATAGAATTTTAGCAAGAAAGTTGGACAAAAACATAAACTTTTGTTAATAAGATGGAGGTTATTTTTT
>CACZFE010000252.1 GCA_902780365.1 uncultured Spirochaetales bacterium | reverse complement strand
AATGTCTTGAAGCATCCGGAACATGCGACACATGTGTTGATATGCCTTTTGACGAGGGCGAAGAGGGCAAAGAAGACGCAGCGAACACCGAAGCTCCGACAACCGGTGCAACACCTGAAGATACCGCTGACGGCGATTCCGCACCCGCAACCGATTCTGAAGCTGAAAAAGAAGAAAGCAAATCCGACGGCTGTTCGATGCTGTTTATCTAAAATTGCGAGCAAGTCTATCCGAAAAAATCAGAAATTTTTTTCTAATTTTTATTCTAAAAGTCTTGACATTGAGATTAAAATGCGTAAAATATTAGGTGCAAGTAACTCAGTGTGCTTGCTTTGCGTTGATCCAAAGTTCTGGGCTGGCATCCAGTCCTTTGGGGAGCTCTAGAGGGTTCGGCATTCAGCCACAAGCCAGCAAATAAAATGTCATTAAATGCTTGCTTCCCGCAAGCATTTTTTTTTTGGAGTTAAAAGGTGGATGCTTTATATAATGCGGCTTTTCTCTTTAAAAAATTGCTTGATACCGAGTATGTTTTTGTTCTCGGTAAAAAGAATGTCAAAGCAACAATTCATCTGATTTTTCACGATACGAATTTCTATCATCTTGCCGGATTGCAGCATCTGGAAGATATTGCGCATTTGAGAAGAAACAAGAAGGAAATTTTCGAGAAAATACTTAATCGGCAGATAAAAATTGAGGATCTTCAAAAATCACGGTTTTACAAAGATATTGAAAGAAGAGTCGCTGCGCTGTCGCTATTGCCGTCTTTGCTGGACAGCAACGAGACCATTTTCAAATATAATAAGGAAAGAAACTGTTTTTCTCTGATAGATGCGGATTATCTGCTTGAAAATACATCAGATAAGCAAACTCTCTATACTTTTCTTGCAAAATACCCAGATAACAATTTTTTCTGCCGTTCTTTTTTTCCGAAAGAGAAAAAAGATTATTCAATAGGGCAGACAAGATGGACGCTGCTTTCTAAGAAAAAAATCAACAAATCAGCAAATACGGAAGAAATCTTGTTCCTGCATAAGAATTTTAAAGGATAAGTCTGTAAAAAATTTGTCAATAAGATCAAATGGTTATAAAGTTTTTCGGGGGGGGTAATTTTTTTTCAATAAAAATTGGATTTTGTATAACTAAATATATGATTGTTTGGTTTTTTTACTTTATGGAGGTTGTTATGAAAAAATCACTTCTTTTAGTTGCTGTTTCAGCTGTTTTTATGCTTTTGAGCTGCGGAGGCAGCGACAACGGTTCGGAAAACGAGAACGGTTTTGAAGCTGTTGATGTCGGAGAATGCCGTCAGGTAGAACCGGCTATTTCTTTCAGGGACAGAATTTATACGGAAAAAGAAGATTACTATTCCTGCAACGAGTATGTCGAAGTTACTGAAACAAAAGACAAAACAATTAAATTCAACTGGTTTGGCGAGATGCACTGCGGTTATGACTGGGAATACGGCTACAAAGTCGCTGGAATTGAGGAAAATGTTCTCAAAGTCAACATTCTGGAGCGTGATACCGATCTTGATTTGGCAGCAGGATGTGATGATTGCTGTTATCTTATGCCGATAGAATACACGGCTTCAACCGCAGAAGAAATCGAATCAATCAAAAAAATCGAAATCAATTACGAAGGTAAACACCACAAAGCTTCTTTCGAAATAAAGTAATGGCTGTTCGATGCTCTTCATCTAATTTCCCGAATTTTTTTTAAGAATCAAAAAATATCTAAGATTTTTGCTGTGAAATCTACTTTGCGTCGGGGCGGTTTACTTTCTGGTGATAATCTTCAGGTTTATACTGATATTCAAGGTTGAAGCAGGCGAAGCAGAAATCTTCGAATTTGTGGAGGATCTTGCCGAAATCGGCGATTTCGATGTGTTTCAGCGAATCGGCGCCTAAATATTCGCATATTTCGTCGTGGCTTTTTACTGCCGCGATAAGTTCGTTTCTGGTCGGAGTGTCGATGCCGTAGTAGCAGCTTCCGATGACTTTCGGAGAACCGATCCTGATGTGTATCTCCTTTGCGCCGGCATTTCTCAGCATTCTCGTGATTTTGCGGAGAGTGGTGCCGCGGACGATCGAATCGTCAACGAGAACGACTTTTTTGCCTTCGAAGAAGTCGGGAAGGGGATTGAATTTGTGGCGGACACCTTCGTCGCGCTGTTTCTGGTCGGGTTTCGTGAAAGTCCTGCCGACGTAGTGGTTTCTCAGAAGTCCCATGT
>CACZFE010000251.1 GCA_902780365.1 uncultured Spirochaetales bacterium | reverse complement strand
ATAAAGGCGCGACTTCGGTTGTTTTTGACGACAAGACGCTCATTGTTGTCGATTACGCGGCAAACATCAGAAAGATCATGACTCTGGTGAAAGAGCTCGACCAGCCTTCGGAATCGGACAAGGCTGAGCTCTACTTCATCAAGCTTAACCATGTTCTGGCAGCTGATGCCCGCAAGATCATTGAGGATATTTTTAAGGATTTCTCTAAGAAAGGTAACAAAAAAGGAAAAAACAACGACAATACTCCTTCTCTCGGAGGCGTAGGCAAGCAGGCTGACGGGAACAACAATAACAGGTTCCCTCCGAGACCGCCGTTTCCTCCGTCATGGGGCAACAACGAAGATGAAGGCCTGAGCGAAACTTACATTCACATTGTTGCGGATGAAAGAAGCCAGCAGATAATCGTTCTCTGCAACAAGGCGACTTACAATCTGATCCTTCAGGTCGTCCAGAATATCGACCGCGAAGTCGAAGGCGAGGGTGAGATCCATGTCGTAAAACTTCAGAACGCAAAAGCTGAAGATATGCTCAAAACATTGAATTCACTGTCGAAAAACCTCCCTTGTTGTAGTTTCATCGCTGCAGGATTTCAGAAACCTCAAGAAAGTTGTCGAAAAACTCGATGTCAAACGCAAACAGGTCTTTGTCGAAGCGGCGATCCTTGAGGTCAGTATCGACAACAACCTTGAATACGGCAACGCATACAGTGCAATGGGATATCAGGTCACGGTTGCAGGCGAGAAAGTTCCTCTTTTCTTCGGAAAGGCTCTTTCTTCTCCGACACCCGGACTTGTCGCCGGAATGGTAGGTGCATCGGTCGACGGAACAGCCGGGATGCCGGGTCTTTCACTTGTTGACGGAATTCCTTCGATCGGACTTATTCTGAACGCGGCGCAGAACGATTCCACGGTCAATGTAGTTTCGACACCGCATCTCCTCACGACGGACAACGAAGAAGCCGAGATCACAGTCGGTGAAACGGTTCCTTTCCCGTCGGGAAATATTCTGACAAGCACGACTGGAAGCACGATAACCTACACCCGTGAAGATGTTGCGCTGAAACTCAAGATAAAACCGCAGATCAATGAATCGGGTTATATGACGCTTGAAATAAACCAGGAAATGACGGAGCTCGGCGCTCAGACCGATTACGGTTACAAAACGACGAAAAGACAGGCAAAAACCAAAATCAATGCCGAAAACGAGCAGACGATAGTCATCGGCGGACTTATGAAGGATACTGTCACGGAAGGCGAGAACAAAATTCCGTTCCTGGGCGATATTCCGGTTATAGGAAACCTGTTCAAATATAAGAAAGTCAGCAAAGCGAAAGTAAACCTTCTTCTTATCCTCACTCCTCATGTCGTTGACAGCAAAGAGGATTTCGAGCGTATTCTCCGCAAGAAAATGGAGGAGAGGGAAGAGTTTGCCCGCAAATATTACGGCGGCGACACTACTTTCGAAGAGACGGTCTACCTTGACAAGAGACGAGGACCGCTTCTTTCGGTTGTCAACACGGTCACTCATCAGCAGGCTTTTGAAAAAGAGGAACTGAAAAGAATAGAAGCGGCCAATAAAAAGGAAAATTCGATCATGGTCACTCCTGACGGCGATGAAAAGATCATAGAAAACGACGACGATAAAGGAAGTACCGTGAAACCCAAGAAGGACGCTGAAGACGAACTTGTTCCCGAACTTGACGACGAAGAAGAGGATTAGCCATGGCAGCAAGGCGCAAAATAGGGGAACTTCTCGTCGAAAAAAGCTATATTGACGAGGAGCAGCTTTCCGAAGCTATTGCGGCACAGAAAGCCGATAGGACCGGAACGGGTAAAATCGGTCAGTTTCTCGTTTCGGAAGGCAAAGTCACGCCGGAGCAGGTGATGGAAGTTTTTTCGGAGCAGAGCGGAATACAGATTTTAACTGACGATGATCTCAAAAAACTCGACACTTCGCTTCTTAGCGAGTTCCCGATAGCTCTGGCGAAGAAATTCAAGGCTCTGCCGCTTTACGCGGACAATGATCTGCACGTTGTCGTCACCGATTTCGACATGCTTCTTTTCAACCAGCTTTTTATGATCTACCGCAAAAATGTCGTTTTGCTTCTGTGTTCACCGACGAAAATAAACGATATTATAAATCAGGCCTACAGCAGTGTCGACAACAAGGAAGAGGCTCTGAACGCCGAAGAGTTCGGCAAAATGGCTGACGAAGACGATACGATCCCCGACCTTATCGACTCCAACGACGACGCTCCGACCATCAAGTTCGTTAACAACACGATTGCGAAGGCGGTCAAGGAAAAGGCCAGCGATATTCACTTTGAATCTTATGAAGACGAAGTTATCGTCCGCTTCAGAAAAGACGGCAAACTTTCTATAGTCCAGCGTGTCCCGAAGGCTGCTCAGGCCGGTCTCATCACGAGGATCAAGATCATGAGCAGGCTCAATATTTCAGAAAAAAGGCTTCCTCAGGACGGTAACATCAAGGTCAAGATCGCGGGAAACGACATCGACTTCCGTGTTTCTACACTTCCGAGCGTCCACGGCGAATCGATAGTTCTCCGTATTTTGGACAAACGCTCTCAGAAACTCTCTCTTGACGAAAGCGGTTTCACGAAGCGCGACCTCGAGACGATGAGAAAGATAATCCACATGAAGCACGGGATTTTCCTCGTCACAGGTCCTACCGGAAGCGGTAAAACGACGACGCTTTATTCGGCTTTGACAGAGATAAATTCGCCCGATGTCAAGATAATCACGGTCGAAGACCCGGTCGAGTATCAGATCAAAGGTGTAAA
>CACZFE010000250.1 GCA_902780365.1 uncultured Spirochaetales bacterium | reverse complement strand
ATAAGATAGATGACCGCGAAATCTTCATGAAAGGTATTGACTACTCTTATTACTATGAACAAGAAGAATAAATGACTTCTTCAAAAATATTATAGGTAGGTTCTAAAAATTCTGTTTTTTAGTTCACTACCAATTTGTTTTTTTCATTTCGGTTGCTTTTTGTTTGATTTGAAGTCTTTTTGCCACTTTTCTCGGTTACATAGCTTGCTATGCGCCCTCAAAAACTGACAAAAATCCAATCAAATCAATTGGCTTCGCCGAGCTAAAGGTTCAAAAATCAATCCGACAAAATTTTTAGAACCTACCTATAGCTTATGTCACGACTCGGCGATTTATACAAGGCAATGGAAACATTGCGGAAAGAAGGGACTGATAGAACTCGTCAACGCCTCTGCTGGTACTCAGAACTCAGCTCTTCCTTCCCTATACTCGAATCGAACACCTGTCCTGTTGGCTACGATACAGATCAGGACGGTATGCCAGATGAATGGAAAAAAGCCAATGGCAAAATATCTCTACTAAGATTCTGAATCGATAAGATCAAGTGTCAAGTACAAGGTACATCATACACCGAAATAAACGAAAATTCCCTTCCAAGCCTTGCACCATGAAGTCTGGAAGGGATTTTCTGATTTTCAAAAGTTCGTTCAAAAATCAATGTGTGTCATTCCAACTCACCTGTAAAGCTGATGAAGTCGCGATTGTAGGAACGAACACTGACGGTGCTGGAACCATTGTCATAGATTTCGATGAGGTAAGTGTATCTGTCCTCGTCGTTTTCCACATTGAGCGTGAGAGTGGTGCGTTCTTTTCGATTGTTGCGCTCTTGCTTGTAGAATTGGATACGCTCACTGAAATTCAGTCCTTTGGAGTTGCTGCCTCCGTAGGGATTGACGGAATAGGCATTGCCGAGATAAGGTAGATAGGAGATGAGTGAGTCGTTCCTCACTTCCACGTTCCACACAGATGTGAGGAAGCGATTGCCATAGCGCAGTGTTTGCATGTCGCGAATATCAATCTTGAATGTTCTTGCTGCCAAGCACTCGGCAACGTGCTGACGAGTTTGAGCAAGACGCTCTTCCTTGGTAAGTCCTGATGTGGCACATCCCACGAGAATGAAAAGTGAAAAGAGAAAAGTGAAAAGAGAAAAAGCCTCACCCCCGTCCCCTCTCCAATAGGCGAGGGGAGTAGATAGTGAAAAATGAAATGAGAAATGTTTTTTATTCATAGGATTAATATTTAGTGTTTTGCTGAGAGATTTCGATAAACTTTAAACGCTAAGCTTTAAACGTTTTTGCAAAGATACATTTTTTTTCTTTTTTCTTTTGTTTTTTCTTTTCTTTCTTTTACCTTTGCAAAAATAAATCAAGTATTTAAGGTTTCAGGGACTTTAAGGATGATATATGTTTTTATCATTACCTACACCAAACACGCTTTTTGACACTCAACACATACAAACTTAAAATAACACGCGCAATGAAGAAATTATTGATATTATCGGTTCTTAGCCTTGCTTTTGTGGCATGCGGTGGAATCTACAAAGAGACCTACCGTGAGGCTTACGACTACAGTAGTGGTGGTTATTACTATAATCGCCCTGATGGTGGTTACAATGTGCTTTTCCGTAAGGGAAGCAGAAATGGTGGTTACTATAATAGGCGCGACCGTGACTATTATGGTTATTATCTGAACGAGAATAACCGTCGTGTTGACTTTGGCAAGAATCCAGGAAATGGCTATCGTGACCCAGCTGGAGCTTATCGCAATGGTTTCCCTGGCAATTTCAGACCAGCGGGGATCCCAGGGGTCCATCCGGATGTCTGTGTGCTGCTCCGGCGACTGAAGAACCCGGGGATCGGGGTCGGTCCGGGCCTGAATCAGCTTCCCGGAAGAAAGTTCGATTTCGCCCAGCCAGCTGTGTGAAGAAAAGGATCCGGCGTCTTCAAAACAGGCGGAATAAACCGTCCGCGAATCACCCCAGTAATTATCGCTTTCTCCGGAATAGTCGGAATTCAGCATATGAACCGCGGAGGCGGGCATTCCCATCCGCCTGCTGAGTTCCTGGCGAAGCAGGGTTTCATATTTGCTGATTTCTGTCGGCTGGATTGCGGGTTCCGGGTTCTCCAGAGCGTAAATCTGCAGCAGCTCCTCATCCGTAAGCCGGCGCGCGGGAAGAAAACTGAAATACTCCGAGCCGCTGAAAGACTCCGGATCGTCTGCCAGCCAGACGCGGCCGATGCCGTC
>CACZFE010000249.1 GCA_902780365.1 uncultured Spirochaetales bacterium | reverse complement strand
TGCAGTTACTGATCGGTCTTTCATTGGTTTGGGCGATTACAGGCCATGGCGCGGATGTGTACCGTTTCCGTGGCGAAAATTCGCAGGGAATCTTCAATGAAAAAGGAGAGTTGACCACAAGAGCCGAAAGCACACAGATGGCTTTCAACATTTCGAAAATGGAATCCGAATTCGTCTGCCCCAAAGTTTTCGTGAACAGAGTCAATGAGATGATCGGAAGCGGAAAATAACCACTCACTCTGGGCGACATTCAGGCTGTCATGTTTTTTACACACATCAAAATGAACCAAATAATTGTAATTGCAATAAAATTATTTATATTTCCCAGGTTTTTTGAAAGAGTGATTCAGTTTCAAAAAGTAGATTTTGGAGGTTTTTATGAATAAACATGTAAAAATATTGGTTCTTTTAGCAGTAATCTTTGTTGTTTACCCTCTCTTCCCTGCTGAAGAACTCACATTCGAGACGGTCTGCAAACACCTCGCGGCATACAAAAACACGACAGGCGAATTTACCCAGATAAAGACGACGGCCCTCAAAAAAAGCCTGAAATCTTCGGGAACTTTCATCCTCACTCGTGACGGTGTAGTCTGGAAAACGCTGAAGCCGGTTCCTTCGAAAGTCGCGATAATCGACGCCTACATGATAACGACTGACGCGAAGGGGAAAAAGACTGTGAAAAGTATGCTGAACAGCGATACTTTTCTTAAAGTCAACGACATCGTCTCTTCCCTTTTCGCAGGTAACTCAGCAGAAATAAACAAGAATTTCAAAGTCAGTTTCAAGGCGAACGGAGCTGAAAAATGGGAGGCAGTGCTCGTTCCGAAAGACAAGACAATCTCCTACGCGATCAGTTCGATGAATATGAAAGGAACTTTCGTCAAAGGCTCGGTTGCAATTTTCATGGCTGAGATATACTTTGCCGACGGCGGCAGCATGAGTTACATTTTCGAACACCAGAAACACCCCGAAAAACTTACGCAAGAGGAATTGGATGAATTCAAAAAAGACTAACCGTAAATTCCTCCTCACCTGGCTCATCTTCCACATCGGAGTCGCGGTTTTATTAGTAATTTCTTACTCTTACGAAAACGGAAAGTTCTCTCTGGATTCCGATCTTTTCAACATGATGCCGAAACCATTCGAAGAGGAATCGCTGAAAAAAGCGAATGAAACGCTGATGCAGAAACTCAGCAAAGTAGCTATTGTCCTCAGCGCCGACAAAGATTTCGAAAAGGCGAAGGCGGGAGCCGAAAGGATATACGAAAAACTGAACGGAAGCCCCTGCTTCGTTTCGGTCATGCTCAACACCGACACCGTTGACATAAAAGAGATAGCTGATTTTTTCTACAAATACCGCTTTGATCTGCTTGATGACGAGACGATAAAGGCAATCGAAAACGGAGGCGCGGAAGACTTTGCGCAGGAAGCTGTCTCCAGGATATACAGCCCCTTCACGATGCTTCCGCTCGACAACATAGACAGCGACCCCTTCATGCTTGCGGAACATAACCTGCAGAAATATTTGGAAGTTTTAGAACATTCAGGCACCGCTTTAAGGCCGAAGGACGGCGTTCTCGCGGCGGAAAAAAACGGACTCTGGTACGTCATGATAAAAACAGAGCTTTCGCCAAAAGGGGCGGCTCTCGCTTCAATGGACAACGGAATAACCGAAATTTACGATATATGCGGCAAAATAAAGGCCGAAACAGGGACGCGCTGCGTAGTTTCCGGCGGCACTTTCCACAGCCACAAAAGCTCAAATTCAGCTTCCGAAGAAATCAAAATAATCTCAATAATTTCAATGATTATCGTCATTCTGATGCTGACTCTTGTCTTCCGTTCGGCAACTCCGATAATACTCTCGCTGATTTCGATATTCTTTTCGCTTTTTTCGGCTGCGGCACTTACTTTCGCAGTCTTCGGCAAAGTCCATTTAGTCACGCTTGTTTTCGGAACTTCGCTGATAGGTTCGTCAATCGACTACAGCCTTCACTACTTCGTCCACGCTTCAGGGAACACCAATCTGAAATCAGGCGGAGAGATCAGATCGAAGCTCCTGCCTGGACTTACGATGGCGATAATTTCATCATCAGTCTGCTTTTTAGCCCTCATTTTCGCGCCGTTCAACCTTCTCAAGCAGATGTCGCTTTTCTCGGTGACAGGACTCGTAAGCTCATTCCTCACGACGACCGCGGTATTCCCGTATGTTCCGCTTCCTGAAAACAGAGTCGTCAGAGGAGTCGGACTTTTTGAAAAAGGGTTTCCC
>CACZFE010000248.1:2358-3517 GCA_902780365.1 uncultured Spirochaetales bacterium | reverse complement strand
TATGTTGCAGTTCTTTTTTGTCTGCCAAATCTCGTCCCAGCAGGCAAGAATTTCGGAACCGCTTGATGAGCAGGCTTCCTCGCCTTCGACGGAACATGAATTTCCGTTTGCTATCTCATCTTCGTCGTCATCTACGCATGAAATGAGGAAAAGTAGAGAGAAAATGGTGAAAATAACTGATATTTTTTTCATTTTTATCTCCTGGATTCAGTGTTGCATATACATAGATTCCGATTCTTTCTATTCGATATTGTGGACACAGCGGTAATAGATTTCATCGTTAGTCCAATCCGGTGCCCATGCGATTTCGCCGTTGTAAAAACTTACATACCATGCCCAGTCGGGATCATCTTGAGTCTTTAATGCTGTCCATAATTTTCCGGTCTCGCCGAACGGACTGTGTTCTAAAGAGGGGGAACATATATCGCCGAATGCTTTTTTACATGCGGAGTTTGTATAGCATGCGATGCCGTTAATATCTGTTCCCTTAAGTGCGCATTCGTCCGTTACCCCGCAGTTTCCGCCGGTTTCAGTAGTTGTGCAGTTTCTCATAACTTTTCTGAGTTCGTTGATTTTCGGCAGTCTCCAGCCGCTTGTGAATTTGCCTTCGCTGTAGCTTGCGCATTTCGATTTTGCAGTATCCCAATCGACAGTATTAGCGGATCTGGAAGACCATATCAGATTGCCTGCTTTGCATGGTGTGGCGGGATCGACTGAGCATTCATGCGGTTCGTCTGCACCAGTGTCAGCACCGGAATCGCCTGTGTCTGCACCAGTATCGCCTGTGTCTGCACCAGTATCACCTGTGTCTGCGCCAGTATCGCCGGTATCTGCACCAGTATCGCCTGTATCAGCGCCGGAATCGCCTGTATCAGCACCGGAATCGCCTGTATCAGCGCCGGAATCGCCTGTATCAGCGCCGGAATCGCCAGTATCAGCACCGGAATCGCCAGTATCAGCACCGGAATCGCCTGTATCAGCGCCGGAATCGCCAGTGTCAGCACCGGAATCCGTTATATCGGTATTCGAAATGTCGGTGTCAGAAGTGTCGCCGGTGTCGGGTTGCTCCGGCGTGGTGTCGTTGTTATCTGAATCCGTCATATCGGAATCATCGATGTCGTCATTATCGACATCCGTTATACCGGTATCCGTTATATCG
>CACZFE010000248.1:0-2308 GCA_902780365.1 uncultured Spirochaetales bacterium | reverse complement strand
ATTCGAACTTCCTGTGTCGGAAGTATCGGAACCTGTTTCCGGGAAAATGTCATCTTCGTTAAGTTTTGAACATGAAGCGAGGACAAACAGGCAGAAAATTGAGAAAGCAACCAATAATTTTTTCATAAATCACCTCAATAAAAAATCAAAAAGCCTTTTATGATAAGGATCGGCGGCTTTTAGGCAAGTTTTTGGCCGCAAGCCGGGTTTTTGTCGAAGAAAATGCTTCTTAAAAGGCGGAAAAACTTGAAGCAAAGAAAAACACCAATAAAATATCCCGCTTATTGTTTGTGTTGGAGCTTTAAATGCTGGTTTCGGTTTTTATTCCTTTCTGCAACGAGGAAAAAAATCTTGCGGAAATCATAGAGAGAACGGAGAAGGGTGGTATCGCCGCGGGAGTCGATGTCGAACTTGTGATGGTCGACGACGGCTCTACTGACGGCGGTGCGGCGGTTGTGGAAAAAGCGGCTGAAACGAAACCGTGGGTGCGTCTTTTCCGCCACCGCAAAAACAAAGGTCTCACCGAGGCGATGAACACCGGTTTCAAGGAATGCCGCGGCGAGATCATAGTTTTTCTTCCATCGGACCTGGAATCCCATCCCGACGAGGATATCCCGGCGCTTATCAAAGCGTTCGAACCCGGCGTTGACATTGTCTGCGGAAACAGGCAGGGAAGGCGCGAGTTCAAAATTTTCCTTTCGAAAATTTACAATGAGATCAGCCGTTTTCTCTTCGGGATATCTTTGAGCGACATGAACTGGATCAAGGCTTTCAGGCGCGTTTGTCTCGAAGATCTCGAGCTTAGAAGCGACTGGCACCGTTTCATCGTGCAGATCCTGACATCGAAAGGCTACCACGCGGTCGAAGTTCCGGTCCAATGGCACAGGCGCAAAAGCGGCCACAGCCACTTCGGACTTAAAAGGATCCCGATTTCATTCTTTGATTCGATAGCCGTGAAGTTCATACTCACCTTTACAAAAGCGCCGATGCGTATTTTCGGTTCCATCGGTTTTGTCCAGTTCTTTTCGGCGATACTTATTGTGGCGTGGATGCTTTACGACCAGTTCGTTCTCGGAAATCCTGTTTTCAGGATGCGTCCGCTCCTTTACTTCAGTCTCGGACTTTTTCTGTCGGGACTTATTTTCATTTTTATGGGATTTCTCGCGGAACTTGTTGTCAGTACCCGTGACGACATCAAGAAACTGAAAGATGATTGGAGGAAAAAATGAAAAAAATATCGACACTTATAGCAGTTATTCTCATTCTTGCCGCGATCCTTCCTTTTTATTTTGTCAGAAAGCACCTTATCGAGAACGAAAAGCCGAAAGTCGAGACGATTGCCGCTTACCCCAAGCCGGATGTGGCAAAAATAATGTTTCTCGGACTCAACGCTTTTGCGGCGGACCTTCTTTTCGCAAGATCGCAGTATTACTACGGGAGCCACTATGTCACCGACAGGACATACCCGTTGCTTGAGCAGATGGTGAGAGTCGTTCTCGCGCTCAATCCGAGCCTTGAATACGCCATTCCTTTCGGCGAGGCGGCGATATCTTCGATGAGGACTCCGGATGCCGTAGAATCGGCCAATTCGCTGCTCCGTCTGGGACATGAGCTTTATCCCGACGACTATTACTATGTTTTCAACCAGGGCTACAACTATTTCATATACTTGAACGACATGGAGAAGGCTTATCCTCTGATGTATCAGGGAGCGAGCATGAAAACCGCGCCGCAGAAAGTGATCTGGCTTGTAAACCACGTTGCTACGATGGGCGGCGGATACAGGCTGGGCTACGAATACACGAAGGACAGGCTCGAAAAGACGAAAGATAAAAACATGCGCGACCAGTTCGAGAAAGAACTTCAGCATTTCAGCAATCTTCTGGTTTTGAGCGAAGCGGCCGAGGAATACTACAAAAAATACGGAAAGTCGCCTGACAAGGAACTTACCGAGCTTGTAAAAACCAAGATCGTGAAAGAAATACCGAAAGGCGTTTACGGCGGTGAATACTACTACGACGAAGAAGACAGGATCGTCAAAACGACTTCCCAGGGTGACAGACAGTACGGCAAAAAGAAAGAAGAGGAAGCTAAAAAGAAAGCTGAGGAAGAGTCGAAAAAAGCGGAAGAAGCCGGTGAAAAAGAGTCTGCCGCAGAAAAAGAAAATCCGGAAAAATCAGATAAATAATCCCGAAAATTATTTGGCGGAAGCGGCCATTTCAGCTTTTCTTTTCTTTTCAGCTTTGGCCATGAACCATATTGCGAGGAAGATGAATCCGAGCGATATCCAGTCGATGAGAGCCGGGTA
>CACZFE010000247.1 GCA_902780365.1 uncultured Spirochaetales bacterium | reverse complement strand
CTGAGGCATCTTTTCAATATAATGCGGCGCAGTTTTCTTTGGAGGGTGCGTGATGAAACGTATTTGTCTTTTGCTGTCTCTTTTTATTTTCTGTATTTCATGCGGAAACCGTGAGCGTGTGGCTCCGTCTGTATATAAATCGAGAGAGAAGCTTTCAATGCTGGGCTATGAATTCGATGAAAGTGATTTTGAAAGGGCTGTCAAAGAAAAAAGAGCCGATATAGTAAAGCTCTTTATTGATGCCGGAATGAGCCCTGATACAACTTTCACAGCCGGAAAATATCAGCTTCCGGTCATTTTTTATGTCATCAACAGCGGTGACGATATGACTTTTCAGGTCCTGCTTCATTCCAAGGCTGATCTAAAAGCATCTGTCGAAGGTGTTTCGGTGCTTGACAAGGCAGCGCAAAAGGGAACTCCGGAAATGATCTCGCTTATAATTAAATCGGGGGTCGATATAAACACCAGAGGCTATGACCAGATGACTCCTTTGATGACGGCGATAGAAAACGAAAACAACGGTGCTGCGTGGCTTTTCATTCAGTCCGGAGCCGATGTCAATGCAGCTGATGTTTACGGTGTGACGCCGCTGATGCGCGCAGTAGGAAAAGGGAATGTTGATATTGTCAGGGAGCTGATAAAAAAAGGGGCTGATGTCAACGCGAAGGTAAAGAACGGAACAAAAGTTTATAAATTCATAGGAAACAAGGAAAGAGAGGCTATGACGGTACTTCTGCGCGATGCCGGTGCAGATTTTTCGGCGGAGTAAATCATGGATTTTGAAAAATATCTTGAAACCATAAATCTATTGAACAAGGCGGCAGCGGCTTACTACCGTGACGATTCTCCGTTTATGAGTGATGAGGAGTACGACAGGCTTTATCGTGAAGTTGTAGATTTCGAATGGAAAAATCCTGATAAAAAGCAGAGCTTTTCCCCCACGATGCGCGTCGGCTCGAAGGTGCGCGAAGGTTTTACGAAAGTTGTCCACAGTGAGAAAATGATGTCACTTGACGATGCTTTTGCTGTTTCGGAAGTCGAAGAGTTTTTCAACCGTCTCGATTTTGTTCCTGCTGGAGGTTATGTCGTCGAGCAGAAGATCGACGGTCTTGCCCTGAATATAATTTATGAATCGGGAAAATTCGTCCGTGCGGCGACACGCGGAGACGGATCGGTCGGCGAGGATGTCACCGAAAATGTGGCGACGGTCAAAGAGATCCCGCTTTATGTTCCTGAGTTTGCCGGGATAAGCCTTATTGAAGTGCGCGGCGAAGTCTATATGCCGAAATCGAGTTTCGAAGAGCTCAACGCTGCGAAATCGAGTTACGGTGAAAAACCTTTCGCCAACCCGAGAAATGCCGCTGCAGGCTCTTTGAGACAGCTTGATCCGAAAATTACGGCGGATAGAAAACTCAAATTTTTTGCCTACGCGATAACCGGAATCAGCGATGTTGATATAAAATCGCAGGAAGAACTACACGCTTTTTTGAGAAGTTCCGGCTTTAAGACTCCGCACTTTGAAAAAATAGGAAAAATCGAAGAAATAGAGACTCTTATCGAAAAAACGATAGCCGAAAGAGGCGACCTTCCTTTTGATATCGACGGACTGGTCGTGAAACTCAACAGATTCGACGAGCAGCGCGCAGCCGGATTTCTCACGAAAACGCCTAAATGGGCGATCGCATACAAACTTCCGGCAATAGAGAAGACTACGAAACTTCTTGATATAACCTGGCAGGTCGGACGCACCGGAATCATCACGCCGGTTGCCGAACTTGAACCGGTAGAGATTGCAGGAGTCGTTGTAAAACGCGCTACTTTGCACAATATCGAAGAAGTCGAAAGAAAGGGCTTGAAAATAGGCGACACCGTTTTTGTCCGCCGCGCGGGAGATGTGATCCCCGAGGTCACGGCACCTGTCGAAATGCTTCGTGACGGCAGCGAAAAAGAGGTCGTTCACCCTGAAAACTGTCCCGTATGCGGCTCAAAACTGGCAAAAGATGAGAACAAGGTCGGATACAAATGCCAGAATATCGACTGTCAGGCTAAAATAGTCGCATACATCAGCTATTTTGTTTCGAAAGGATGCTTCAATATCGACGGTCTTGGCGAAAAGCAGGTCGAATTCCTGCATGAAAGGGGCTGGCTTGCTTCCGTAACGGACATTTTTCATCTTTCAGACTACGCACTCTGGCTTTACGGCGAGAAAGGGTGGGGCGAAAAAAGTGTCAGCAACCTGCTCGAAGCGATAGACAAAGCTAGAAAAATCAGATTCAGGAACTTTATAAACTCTCTCGGGATCGACGGAG
>CACZFE010000246.1 GCA_902780365.1 uncultured Spirochaetales bacterium | reverse complement strand
CCTCGTGAACTTCAAAAGTGCCGGTCGAATAGACCATTTTCTGCAGTGTAAAGTCTGAAATAGTGTATGTGAGTGCGGGTTTTGCTCTGTCGTATTTCATTTCGAGAAGCGCTTCCGTTCCCGGAAGGATAGGGGATGAGAATTTTATCCGCCTGATGTTGGGGACAAAGCGTTTTGTGCCGAAGTAAATCCCTGCAAGTCTTGTCACGATTTCAAACTGCGCTACAGCCGGGAGAAGCTTGAACTCAGGGAAGTGACCGTCAAAGAAATCGGATTCTTCTCTGATGTTGAGCTTGAGTATAACATGCTGGTTTTCTTTGAGAATTTCCTGCTCTACGATTATGCCGTGAAGATTTTTTTCCATTATTTGACCTCAAACAAAGCTGCGATTTCTTCTTTGTGCTTTTTCCCCTGAATGTCGGTCGGAAGTTTGTCTAAAAAACGCCATTTTTTGGGAATCACCGTGTTCTCGAAGTAATGCATCAGAAAATCGTGGAAATATCTGTTAAGAACGAGTTTTTCCTTTCCTGCGAAGTGTTCTTTTCCTTTCTGATTCAGTACAAGAGCCGCCGCGAGATACTGCCTGATGTCGTTTGAAAGGGCGATGACTTTGACATCTTCGACAAGCCCGCTTTCCAGAAGTCTGTTCTCGACTTCGGTGAGAGAGATGCGCTTTTCCTCGATTTTGACAATAGAATCGCTGCGCCCTTTAAGCAGAAATTTTCCGTTTTCAAGCATTTCGGCCATGTCAGCCGTTGCAAAACCGGCAGGATCTTTGATGTAGGGCGAGATAATTCGCAGGCATCCGTCCTCTCCCAGCCAGATCTTGGCGTTGTCGAAAGGGGTCCATGTAAGCCCGTCTTTATCCTGCATCCTGTATGCAATGCCCGAAGTTTCGGTGCTGCCGTAGACTTCAAGCGGGTATATTCCGAAAACTTTGTTTGTTTTCACTGCAAGTTCGGGGCTTACTGCGCCGCCGCTCGTGAAAAGCCACGGATCACGCATATCGAGTTTTTCAACGATCTCGACTGTCCGTTTTAAAAAAGCGGGAGTCGCCACGATCAGATATTTTTCGTCGTCAAGTGTCTCAAATTCTTCAGGAAATTCGACCCTTTTGCGCCTGAAAGGAGTCCCTGTCGCAAACGGAAGCGAGAAACCGAAAAGAAATCCGAAAATGTGGTGCTGGCTTACGGTCGAAACGAATTTTCTTGCCTGAATTTTGTCGAGCCACTTCGAAATTATGAAGGCGTTGTCCTCCTCAAATTCCTTCATTCTCTGCGGAACGGATTTCGGTTTTCCGGTAGAACCTGAAGTGAAGAGGAAAATGCGCGTAGTTTCGCCGTTGATTTCGGGAGTTTTTTCAATTTCTTCTTGAGTGGATTCTTCTGATTTCTCAATTATTTCAGGAATGTAGAGTGAATTTTCGACAACTGCGTCAGTTAAGAGTTCCATTCCGGGAAGAAGCGCTTCGGCAAGGAAATTTTCCGAAATATTCTGTGTCAGATGAACCGCTTTCTGACACTGGAGAAGGGCTGTGAAAGTTACGCCGAAATACCAGAAGTCTCCGCAGTGGAGAATGTATGAATCTGTGTCGCGGCTTTCAATGAAATGCCTCATTTTTGCCGTGTCACGCAAAAAATCGCCCCACGTTTTGAACGATTTGTCAGACCATTTTCCGTCGTAGCAGACGACTGCGTCTTTGGGTCTGGATGAGGCTTTGAATTTTGTCAAAGGAATTACTTTTACCATCTTTTTATCCACGAACTTTCTGACTATAAATTCGGCAGCAAACAAAACGCCCATTAAGATATACGATATTCCGCCGTTGTAAAGAGACCATATTCTGTCTGCGTTTTCAGGTGCCATTCCGAAGATTCTGCCAGCAAAAACAGTGATGGCGGCAGCTGTTCCGTTTAAAATGAAGAATACGCACCAGACAAGCGTCACTTTCCTGCAGTAATTCTCGACATGTTTTTCGTGAAACGAGCCTTTTATCGATCTATCGGCAAGAGTCGCGAAGCGGAAGACCATGTTCGGTCCTTCGATCAGAGTCGAACCAAAAAATGCTAATAAAATCAAATTGATAGCGACAGGATAAAGCTTTAGGAAAATAGATTCGTTTGTGAGAAAGCAGAGGAATCCTGCAAGAAAAAACAGAATGGAAGTCGCGATCGGTTTCCATTCAAGGCTTTTTTCTTTTCTTTTAGCTGAAACGCTCACGAAAAGTGCCGCCGCAAGTGCGATTATGCAGAGTGAAAGGAGTTTCAGGGGAAGTTCAAAAACAACTAAAAGCGCGAAAACTAAAATCGGATAAAGTGCTGAAAG
>CACZFE010000245.1 GCA_902780365.1 uncultured Spirochaetales bacterium | reverse complement strand
AACATAATAAAATAATTCTTTTATTGCTAATTGGAAATAAAAACTTTGTTGACACTTCCGTCAGGAAAAATAAAATCTCTCGCTTTTTGATGGAGGTAAACGTGAAAAAAATCTCATTTATATTCTTAATTCTTTTTTTCGTATCTATTTCAGCCCAGGAACCGCTTCCTGAAAACCTCGAAATGAGGCAGCTTCCTGTTCCGCCGATGGTTGAACTTCCTGCAAACTACGACGAACTGATAAAAAATTCTAAAGGAAACCAGCAGGAAAAGAAGATCGACGAAATTATCGGACAGGCTATCAAAACCAGCCACGTTGTGATCGAAAAGCTCAATGATTTCATATTTTTACAAGTAGTTCCGAATTTCGCCTACTCCGATGAAAACGGCGAGGAAAGGCTCGGTGAAGATCTGATGAAGATCCTTCATTCGGGCAAGATCGCGGCTTCGGAAAACTCGCAGTTCATGAGCCTCGATTACACCGAAATGAGGATGATGGGGCTTCCTTTCAAAAGGCGCGTCGTCGACAACCTCGTTTTGGGAGCGGATAAATTTGACCTTTCGATTTCGCTCACATTTTTCATAAACATGAACAAACTCACCAACATGGTTTTGAATTCGCTTGAAAACATCAAGGATTTCAAACCTGTGTTCAATCAGGCCGAAAAATTTTACCGTGCGAAATTCGCTGACAGCAAAATGCTTTACTTCATCCGGATCCCGAATATCGCTTACGAAATCGCATACACCGGCGAACTTTACGAAAACATCATCGGTAAGAACATTAAGGAAGCTCTTTTCATACACGATGCACTCAAAAATACCGAAGCAAAAATCGAGAAAGATCCCCTGCTCTCCTTTGACGGACGGTATATAAAAGGGGTCAAAAACAATAAAATTTCGATAGATCTCTGGTTTCTTTCAGAGCAAACTGCCATGAACAAGGAAGAAGCGGCTAAAATCATAGAAAAAGCGCTGAAACACGAACCTGTTAAAGTCTCAGGGAGCGAAAAAAAGGAAAAATGACGATCTGTCCTCACTGCAAAAGCGAAAACAACAATTTTTACTACTGTAAAGGCTGCGGCAGAAGAATCGCTGTCAGTTTGAAACAGGAAATCCGAAAAGAATCGCAATCGTCGGACTTTACAGAAGAAGTTATTGATATTATTGAAAGAAATTTCATATCCGACATAACTATGACCACAGTTTCAAGTCCGTTTAGAATCAATTTGGGGCAACTCTCAGAAGAGGAAGGAATTACTCTTCTCGGCAGCGAGCAGTGGCAGGAAATCAGGCCGAAGCAGCAGTGCAACTGTTTTTTCGGTGAAATCATCGCCACATATATCATTTCGGCAATAATCACGATGGTCGGATTCATCGCCGGAGCCAAAGGTCTTGAGACCGTGTTCCAGCTTTACGCCGCGGCATTTCTGCTTTTATCCTTCCTCGTCTGGTTCATCGTTCCATATTTTACCGGCTTTTCTCCGGTATCTGCGCTCCTTTACAAGTGCTCCATGTTCTCTTCCTCGAACGAAAGCATAAAAAACAAGGCACAGAACCTTTTAACGATCTTCCTCTTCTCGATCCCCTATATTTTCGTGGTCCCGTTCATTTACTCGCTCTTTAAATCGGGATTTTCGGAAGATTACAGACCTTTCCCTCTTTCGATAAGCGAAATCAAATTTCTCGAAAAAATGGAAAGCGGAAATTAGTCTCTTTTCCGCAGAAAAATAACGAAATCGTTGAGATTGAGCCCGGTGTAGCCGCTTTTTATCATAAATCCGTATTTATCAAGCAAGCAAGCCGAGTTATAGCTTTCAAGCGCAGATGAAATTTCGTTTTCGGATATGGTTTTCAAACCGCCTTCAATTACCGCTCCGGCAAAGGGCGAGTTTCCGTCGATCCCGTCAGAAGAAAGGGCGCAAAGTTTCATTCCTTTTTGCAGAAACGGCAGCATCGTAAGGGCAAAATGGCTCATTCTGCCGCCGGTTCCGGCATTTTTTGAACCGATTTTCAAAAGAGGCTCGCCTGTAACCATAACAGCTTCAGCACCATCTTCTACCCTGCTTAAAAGAAGGTTTTTCAATTCATCAACGCTTCCGGTGAAACGCCTGAAAGATTCGGTGTTTTCCGGCAGTTTTTTTAAAAGCGCATCATGCAGCAAATCGGAATCAGCGCACTTATTTCAGCGAGTTTTCCGTTCTTAATGAGCGAATATTCACTTCTTTTTTTATTGATCTCAGTTATCGGAAGGCCGCTTTTGAGCAGTTTTTCGTTGAGCTCCACTGACTCTTTTTCGTTATCACTTTTTTCGATCAGAGCCGAACTTCCGCCGCTCAAAAGAACAATAACATTTTCCGGCTCATGCTTTTTTATGAAATTTATGAGCTTTTCAGCCGCTTCGAAGCTCTTTTCAGTAAGGTGCGGATGACTTGAAAAGAAAGTTTCAACATTTTCGGAAACATTACACTTTATCCCTTCAGGAAGCACTGCAAATGCAGGCAAAGCAGCCGTTTCCGGATAGCGCAAAACGAACTTTTCATACATATAACCAGCAGATTTTCCTACACTTATTACAATTTTACGTGGTTTTTCGCGAACAAACTCGAAAGCTGAAAAATCAAACTGGACCGATTTCAGAAAATCGAGATATTCTTTTGCTCTATCACACATTATTGAAGGTTCTGCACTTGGTGTTGGTTTTTCTGTATTCGGCATCGGCGGCGAGGATCTCCTCCTCGATTTTGCCGGTGATGCGCTTTGCAGCAGCAGGTGAAGGCATTCCTTCGTAGTCTGAACTTTTTATTTCGGGAAGAAGCTGAAAATCGTAGAAGTATTCTTCAACTGGATTGTAGGAAAAGAGCGGATCGTGCTTGCCGAGGCCGTATTTGTCGCTTCCGCCGATGAAAACAGGGAGAACGTCGCATTTCGCGTGGAGGGCGATTCTTGCGGCACCTTTCTGGTAGATGTTTCTTTTGAAGCGCGGAGTGCGTGTTCCCTCAGGAAAAATCAGGACGTTGTTGCCGTTGTCAAGATCCTCTTTGCACGCTTCAAACAAATCGTCATAATTCTCGTCGTTAGTGATGTAGATCTGGCTGATTATGCCGACATAAGGCGTTCTTGTGAGATTTGCGCGGACGATGCAGTTTGCATTCGGAACAAGGGCTGTCATGCAGACAAAATCGAGAAGCGACGGGTGGTTCGCGACGATAACTTTCCCTTTCAGGTTGCGCAGCTTCTCCATTTCCGGCACTCTCATCTCGACGATATCCGTTATTTTGAGCATGAAAAGGAAGCGTTTGAAAACATTCGAAACATACCTTCTCGCCTTCACATAAAAATCGTTTTTATCTTTCGAGAAAAGCCTGATGAAGGGGAAAATGATAAAACCGATGACCATCGAGCCGAAAACGATGTAGAGTATAGCCGCGATCTTGCCTAACGAATGGTAGCAGTAGAAAAAGATATTTCTTATTTTCGGAAGGTTTGACGGGATCTTAAACATCGCTTCCGCACCTCTTCAAAAGAGCCTTCAAAAAGTCGAACAGTGATCTTTCTTCAATAATATCAGCAAGTTCGAAATTATTTTCATTTTTTTCAGAACTTACGAGCGCCGCGAATGCAAGCGGAGTCGAATCGACGCCGTAACACTCGGGAACAAGCTCGTCGGCATAGACAAGGACGATTTTTTCTTCATCGCCGCATAAAACTGGGGCAAAAGCGTTTTTCAAAGCCGATGAAAAATCACTTTTTGAAGGATAAACCGCCGAATATCCGCCCGTGAGACCGAAAGCTATCGCTGCAAGTGCTATTGGAGTATTGAAGACCGAAAGCGAAAATCCCGCAGGCAGGATCATATTTTCATTGATTATCCCTTTGTTTATCGAAAATTCGCGGGCGATCTCCCCTCGGAGCGAGACAAAAACAAGCTTTGTATCCTTATCGAAAGCGTATTTTTCAAGAAGTTCATGAACAACATGGACCGTCATCTTCGAAATCTGGCTCAGCCTGCGCCTGAAAAGCGGATCTGTGTATTCAAGTTTCGGTGCGGAAGTCGATTTTTCGATCATATCCTCGCCTTTCAGCCATTTTTCCCATTTTTCGGGCTTATCTTCAAGTCCTGGGGCCCACATCACGGGTTTTGAAACAAAAATTCCGCTCATATTTTCCTGAATTCAAGCAGTGAATAAGAGTTGGAACCTAAGTTGTGGTGCGCGCATTCAAGCTTGAAGCCCCCTTCGCAGATCGCGTCGCACAGCTCTTTGAAGCGGTACATTTTGCTGTTTCCGTTCGCGATGCAGGTGAA
>CACZFE010000244.1 GCA_902780365.1 uncultured Spirochaetales bacterium | reverse complement strand
CGCGAAAACGGTGATGAAATCGTGATTTTAAGCGGCGGTTTCAGAAGCTTTGCAGAACTTTTTATGGGAAATACCGAGGTCGAGGCTTATATCAACGATATCAAATACCTGGGAGATAAAAACTGGGAACTGGTTCCGTGCCGGAATGCACTTCCTCCGCTTTGTGACAGAAACTGTTCCAACTGCAAGCGCGCGGTCGTCGAAAAGTATAAAAACGAGGGTTTCGAAACGATTTATTTCGGTGACGGAGAAACAGATTTCTGCGGTTCCAGATACGCAGACAAAATCTATGCGACAGACGAACTTGCCGAAAAACTTGCTTCCGAAAATGTAGAATTCATTTATTTTAAAGATTACAAAAATATTTTGTGAGGTGATTATGGGCAGAGTTATGGTCGGGGACAGACTCCACATCTCGATTTTCGGCAGAAGAAACGCCGGCAAATCGTCGCTGATAAACGCTTTCACTGGGCAGAAAGTCGCTATTGTTTCCGATGTTCCGGGAACAACGACCGACCCGGTCATGAAGGCGATCGAGCTTTTTCCGGTAGGCCCGGCAGTGCTTATAGATACAGCCGGAATTGATGATACAAATGATGCTTTGGGTCTTGAAAGAGTAAAAAAATCAAGAAGTTATCTTGATAAGTCCGATATGGTCCTGCTTGTTGTCGATGCTTCGGGTGAGGCAGGAGGTTTCGAGGACGAAATAATTTCAAAATGCGAAGAAAAGCAGGTCCAGTTCATCGTTGTCCTCAACAAATCAGACCTTACGCTTTCCGAAAGCGTGAAGAAATGGCTCGAAGGCAAAGAATTTGTCGCGATAAGCGCCGCAAACAACACCGGAATTAAAGAACTTACCAAAAAAATCACCGAAAAATCGCCGAACGAGTGGGAACCGCCGTTCCTGCGCGATCTGATCAGTCCGGGCGATATCGTTCTGATGATCACGCCTATTGATTCAAGCGCACCGAAAGGAAGAATGATCATGCCGCAGGTCCGTGCATGGAGAGACATTCTTGACGGCGGCGGGATAGCGCTTTCCTGCGAGCCTCAGAATTTGCAGAAAACCCTTGATTCGTTAAGCACAAAACCGGCTCTTGCAGTTACCGATTCCCAGGTAGAAAGGCAATCTTGCCGAAATGGTGAAGGCTGTAAAAACGGTCGAATCTTTGAAAGCGGGCGACAAAGTTCTTATCGCCGAAAGCTGTTCGCACCATTCTCAGGATGACGACATCGCACGCGTCAAAATCCCGAAATGGCTCAACGACAAAGTCGGAGGCGGGCTTATGATCGAGACTTCGGCAGGCCGTGACTACCCTGAAAATCTCGAAGAATATAAACTTATCGTTCATTGCGGCGCATGCACGTTGAACAGGCGCGAAATGCTTCTCAGACAAGCTGTTCCAGCTGAAAAAGGGATCCCGATGACAAATTTCGGAGTTCTCATCAGCTATCTGCACGGAGTTTTTCCGCGTGCTCTCAAACCTTTCGGAATTGAATGATCGAGGTGAAAAATGGTTACTGAAACAATGATTATAATCGCTTTGAGGCAGAAAAACTGGGAAGAAGCATCCAAAATGGCCAGAGAACTTGCCGGAAAAAAGCCGAAAAGCGATTTCGCAAAAATCATTCCGGCGATAGATGCAGCCGAAAGATCAGTTTATGCCGAGTGGCTGCTTTCGATTTTTTCGGAAATAAGATGGCGTGAAATGAACGAGGTGGAAATATGAAAATTCTGCTCATTGAAGGCCCTCTGCTTGATAAAATCGGCGAAAGGGAACCGCAGATTTACGGTGAAAAGGGAACCCGCGAAAAACTGATGGGGGCGTTTTACGAAAAGGCGGCCGCCCTCGGAGTCGAAGTCGAGGCAGTGAGTGACTATGCCGAAGGAAATCTCGCAAAAATCATCGTAAACGCGGAATGTGACGGCATCGTGATAAATCCGGGAGCTTACACCCACACAAGCATTCTGCTGCGCGACGCTCTGCTCTGCGCTGGAATTCCGTTTGTCGAAGCGCATATTTCCAATGTTTTCGCGAGAGAGGATTTCCGCAGAAAATCGTATCTCAGCGATGTTGCAGCAGGAGTCATAACAGGTCTCGGAAGTGCGACTTATGCTGCCGCACTCGAGGTTTTGATCACTTTTCTCAGGAAATAATTTAAGGTTTACGGATCAGGATCACTTTTCCCTCTTCAAGCTCGAAAAAGTTGTCGGTGAAAGGAATAAATTCGGATTCACCGCTCTCTTTTTCGATTTCGGCTAAAGAATAAGCCGGAGTAGGGGTGAAAACCGCGATTTTTCCAAAGATTGCTCCTGATTTGTCGTAAACGGCCGTTCCGATAAGCAGATCCTGCGATTTTCCGAAAATCTCGTCTTCTGGAAGCGCGAACTTCTCTCCGATCAGAAATTCCGCTTTTTTGAATGAATCAACTCCGTCAAGACGGATCAGAAAGCCTTTTCCTGTTTTGGTTATCGATGTGATTTTCCACTTCGTTTTGAAGTCGAAGTGATAAAGATGATCAAAATCCAATAAAAAATCACTGTCTTTAAATTCAGGTTTGAAAAGAAGAAAACCGTCTTTTTTCAGAACTTTTGAAAAAGTTCCGATGACTTTTAAAGAGGAATTCCCGCTCAGTCTTCGACTATTTCGAGAGTGCACTTTTTCTGTCCGTGTGAAGTTGCCGCACCAAGAAGAACTCTCATAGCTTTTGCAATTCTGCCCTCTTTTCCGATAACTTTACCCAAATCCGATTTTGCAACTCTGAGTTCGAGAACTGTCGAATTTTCGCTTTCAACTTCTGTGACTGAAACTTGTTCTGGATTATCAACTAATCTTTTAGCAATCTGTTCAATGAGTTCTTTCATAAAATCCTCCAAAAAGACAAGAATTTACTTTCTTACTTTTTTAACGAGAGAAGCGACTGTGTCTGAACTCTGAGCACCTTTTTTGATCCATTCGTCGTACTTTTCGACATCGATAACGATTTCAGCCGGATTGACGCACGGATTGTAGTGTCCGAGTCTTTCAAGATAATCGCTGTCTCTTTTCTTTCTGCTGTCAAGAACAACAACTCTGTAAGAAGGTTTCTTTTTCGAACCGCCTCTGGTCAGTCTGATACTAACGCTCATAAAATCCTCCAAAAAAATTATTTGACTAAGTTGCCTAAACCCTTGAACTTTTTCATAAGTCCGCCCAAACCGAGCTTGTTTATGGTTTTCATCATTTTTTTCATTTCAAGGTATTGTTTCATAAACTGGTTTATATCCTGTACTTTCGTTCCGCTTCCGTTTGCGATCCTTCTGCGGCGCGAAGCGTTGAGAATTTCCGGTCTTTTGCGCTCTTCTTTTGTCATGGAAAAAATCATCGCCTCGATTTTTGAAAGCTCTTTTTCGAAGTCGACCTTTCCTTCCATCTGCTTCATCGCTTTGCCCATTCCCGGAATCATCTCAAGCATATTTTCCATCGGGCCCATGTTTTTGAGCATCTTCATCTGTGCAAGGAAATCCTCGAGGTCGAACTCGTTCTTTCCCATTTTTTTGC
>CACZFE010000243.1 GCA_902780365.1 uncultured Spirochaetales bacterium | reverse complement strand
TGAAGTCGGGGACGAAATTTATCTCGTAAGCTCACGTTCTCTTGAAAGAAAAAAGGTAAACTCCGGAAGCTTTCCGCAGTGGAAGAAAAATATTTCTCTTTCTGTTTCAATCAGGGACGGCAGATTGATTCAGGTAAAGAGCGGTGAATTTTCCTACGAATCTGAAGAAATCACGGCGGAAAAATCGGAAAATCAGAACGGCTTTAAGGATAAGTTCGCGGAAATACTTAAAAATTCCGCAGATTCATTCTATTTTTCGGACAAAGTTTTGTTTGAGGAAAACTGTGAAAATGTCTTTGTCGTTCCGAGCGTTCTCAAAAAAATAAGGACCGATTTTTACGAAAAATACGCTGCATTCTGTGACAATGTTTTTGAAGAAAAAAAGAGAAAAGTTTTAAATTCGTTTTCAGTACCTGAAAGCGGAAATATCCCGGAAATTTTCCGAGAGCGTGCCTTGATGAATCCTGACGCCGATATTCCATTTGTCATGCCGGATGATCCTGAAAGTTCGCTTAAAACGGTCGGCGGATTTTTGACTATACCGCTTCTTCCTTTGATGAAAGAAAGTGAAAAATATCTTAATAAAATCAATGATATGATCTCTGGAAACAGCGATAATAAAATCCTTGTGGGTCTTTCCAATCTTGGGCAACTCAACTTCGCGCTTGAACACTTGAAAGATGAAAATATTTTCTTCTTTATCGATTTTTCGCTCTACATCGCGAACAGGTTTTCATACTCCTTTTTCAAAAATCTTCTGGGCGAAAAACTTCTTTTCGGCTACTCCTGGATCGAGGAAAAAGAAGATGTTCCGCAGCTTTCACCCGAAATCATCACGGTTTCAGGCTTCAATCCGCCTCTTTTTGTGAGCGCAGGCTGCTTCGAACGCTCGAACGGCTTCAAAAAATGTGCCGAGTGCGGCGGGAAACGGAGCGAAAGGATCCTTACAAACTGCGGCAGAGTGTTCAAAGTCGTCTCTAAAAACTGCGTCACGTTTATGTTTTTGGAACAGGGATGACCTTTGTCCGAAAACTTGCTAAGGCTTGAAATACGCCTAAAATATTACGTTTTTTGATGTTTGTAATGTAGATTGCGGAGATAAAAATGAAAAAAATTTTTATGATCTGTTCTTTGAGTCTGCTTTTCGCAATAACGAGTTGCGGCGATGCCAAGCCGACTGGCGAGAGATTGCCGGATTCCGAAGTGTCTGACGAAGATATTGTTGATATCACTCCTGAAACTTCAGACGAAGAATCAGTTGATGAGGAAACAAGCGACGAAACAACGGAAGATGTCGAAAACGATGATCCCGATACGACACCTGAATACGATGATGAAGATGTCGAAAACGATGATGCCGACACGATGCCTGAATATGATGATCTTGATATCGAACTTCCCGAATGCAGCGCGTCGTCAGAGACCCCTTGCTACGATTCATCAAGCGGCTTGATTTGGTCGGCTATATCAAGCAAGATGACCTGGGAAAATGCGGTTGATTACTGTTTAAACTACTCTGAAAGCGGATTAAGCGGATGGCATATGCCTACAATCGGCAAATTACGCACACTTATCAAGGATTGCAGCGGCTCGGTGATTGGCGGCAGCTGCGGTCTTGTTGATAGTTGTGTGACAATAGTTTGTGATGACGATTGTTATTCTTGTGACTATTACGAAGACGGCAGATACAGCAAATTCGGTGATACCGGCAGCTTGTGGTCTTTTTCTAATGTGGTAATTCCAGGAGAAGTTGATGGGGGTATAGTATGGTATGTGAATTTCAATTCCGGAGGTATATACGGTCACCTTTTAGACGATGCTACCACTTTTGTTCGCTGTGTGAGGTAGGTTTGCGCAGACCTCACGGTTGAGGTGAAAACGCAAAATCAATCTATTTCTGATTATTTTTTTCGAGTTCTTTTGTCTGTCTGTCAAATTCCGAAATATATTCCCTGTCCTGAATGATGCGGAAAACATCATATTCTTTAAGAGCCTTTTTTATCGCCTGATCGTGGCTGATTTTTCCTTTGGTTTCGAGCACCAGCTGGCGGGTACTGGTTAAAAAGAGGTTGACCGCATCAACGCAGTCCTGCATTTTCATCAGATGACCGTCCTCAGCCTGCAGTTCGGCGTAGTCAATAAACATTGCGACAAGGCGGTTCAGGCGCGAGATCTCCTTTTCATTAAGATAATTTTTGGCAATTATGACATCGGACTCGTAAATTTTTCCGTCAGGCGAATTTTTCCATGTTGTCAGTCCCATGTGCTCTTTCCGTGAATCGGCGCGGTTGTAAACAATTTCGGCTGCGGTGTTTCCGCTTACTGCAAAATGAAGTTTGTTCTGCACAAAAGCATAAAAATTTTTGGTAATTTCGCTGTTCTTATCGAAATCGCAGCTGCACTGCTCAAAAATATCGGTGATTTTCTG
>CACZFE010000242.1 GCA_902780365.1 uncultured Spirochaetales bacterium | reverse complement strand
CGGAGCCGGTTTCGCCGTACTGAGTTTTACCATCGTATCTTCGTCAAACGGAACATAGAGAACGAAAGTCTTCTGGTTTTCGGTAAGCTGCTCAAGCAGAAGGAGCCCGTATTCCGCAAGGTTCCCGCCGAGCTCGTCGAATTCGGCAGTAGACATATAGTCAAGTCCGATCTTGCGTTTCAGAGTTCCGCCCCAGTAACCGTGATTTTTCTTCTGGTCAGCAACAAAGCAGTAAAGCTTCATGAAGCACGCGTATTCCTCAAGCGGAAGCATTTTTATAAGTTCGGCCAGTTCTTTCGGGATCGTGACTCCGTCCTGATTTTTCTTGTATGAAACCCTTACAAATTCAAGATTGTTCGCTATCGGATAGATCTCTTTTTTACGCGGTTTTTCAACAACCTTTTCGACTTCTTCTACTTTGGGCTGAAACTTCTCCTCTTTTACTACCGGTGCTTCTTCGACTTTCGGAGCAGGCTGCTCAACTTTGGGTTCCGCCGGTTTCCGAACATTTTCGGTTTCATGCTGCTGCTTCGGAGCCTCATCTTCAGCTTCGACGATTTTCAAAAGATAGTCGCGGACTTCGTTTTTGACCGCATTTCCGATGTTTTTGATTAAACCCATCTTTTCCTCCGTTATTTTATTTCAAGTTTAATGTTTCTGACCGTGCACTTTTCGGCGAGCCCAGTTTTTTCGTTGTAAAGACATACCGGAAGTACTATTTTTGCCGAAGATTCACCGAAATCCGAGGTGTATTCAGCCTTTCCCTCTTTGTTTTTTGCAAAAAAAGCACGTTCGATCTTTCCAAGTTCCTTTTTTTCGGAATCAAGGAAAAGAAATTTGTAGGGAGCAGCCTCGTTGTCGTTGAATTTCGTGTTTTTTCCGTAAGTTATCGTATAAATCACACTTTTCCCCGATTTTTTGAAAGTGACATCGACTGTCGGATTTTCTCCTTCGGCAGCAAAAAGCGGAATCGGAGCCGCCAAAGCAGCAAAAGCCAACAAAATCAGCATGTTACCGTAAAAAAACGATTTAAGGACGCCTTTCATTTCAAACTCCTTCAAAAAAAAGCCGGAAGATTTTAATTTTCAAAAGGAAAAAGTCAATTTGCCTGCGGATTTACAGAAGACTTTTCTTCGCACGAACCGGAAGTGATCCCGGCATTTCTGACGGCATCGGAGTATTTTTTCACCCCTTCTGCATAGATTTTGTCGTTGTTGTAGGCTTTGAACGCGGCAACGCTACCTTTTTCGTGATAGCCGTGCAGTTTCAGGTAGTTTGCAACGGAAGCAATCGCGTCTTCCATCACGAAAAGGTCGATTTTTCCGTCGCCGTTTCCGTCTTTCGCGAACTTCATCGATGCCGGCATGAACTGCGGGAAACCGATCGCTCCGGCCCAGGAACCCTTGACCTCAAGCGAATCGAAATTTTTCTCCTTAGCCTGAATGAGCAGCGCCTTGAAATTGGAAAAAGCGTTCTTTTTAAGCCTTTCGACCCGCTTTTTGCCCGCTTCAACGCTCATCGCCCCTTCTTTCGAATATTCTCCGCTTTTGATAAGTCCGTCGTTGATCTTTTCACCTGAAAAATACTGCGCCGCAAAAATCCTGATGATTTTCTGCTCGCCGGTGACAAGCCCGAGTTTGCTTTCCCAGTTGAGGATCCCGATGATATCGCCCGGTTCCACCTTGGTCTCAGCATAAATTTTGCAGAAAAGTGCCTTGTATTTCTCAAAAAAATCAACTCCCGCTTTCACCGTTTCGTCGTTTATCAGCTTGGCGAAATAAGTTTCGTGGTTTTCAGCCTGCTTTTTCAGCGAAAGCGGAGAATAGATAAAAGCGAGATTTTTCTCCGTGATCTCGTCGCTTTCGAGTGATTTTTCGACGATTTTTCTCAGTTCGTCTTTCGTATAGTACTTTGAAACGGCTTTGAAAAGGGCGTCAAAACTTTTTTCGTTGTATTTCTGAACCGCTTCATCCGCAAAAACTGAACTGAAAATGAGAAAAAATAAGAGAAAAAAAGAGATTTTTTTCAAATCGACCTATTGTTTGTAGTAAATCACAACACCGTTAGGCATTGTCTGCGCAGTGTAGCCCGAAACATCGTTTATCTGCGAAGGCTGCTGCCCCTGGACCGACTGCATGTAGTTGCCGGAGATCGTGGGCTTGAATGCGACATTCTGAGTTCCGTAGTAGCTGTTCGTGTTGAAACTTACATTATAGTTCGTTGCGCGCTCGGAACGTGAAGTGCTGAACCCGAGCATCCTGGTTCCTGTGAGTGTCGTAGTGCCGTCGGCGTCGTAGGAACCGCCCATACCGCCGCTGATAGGACATTCGACAACAATAACAGCCGGATCAGAGATCGTGAGAGTGCCGTTGCTGTCGATGCCGTCAACATCGCCTGAACCGGTCTTTACATAGTGGATCCCGCCTGAAATCGTGAGATAACCTGTGCTCGAACTGCCGCCGCCGTGTCCGCCGCCC
>CACZFE010000241.1 GCA_902780365.1 uncultured Spirochaetales bacterium | reverse complement strand
TCATGTCTCCAACAACTTTTCCATCTTCGGTGACGTGAATCCCGACATCAACAACGCTCGCGCCGTCTTTGATTTCACTCGATTTAACTATTCCACGGGTTCCTGCACATATTGCGACAATGTCGGCGTTATGTATTAAATTTTTCAGATCCGAAGTCCCTCTGTGAGCGACTGTCGGAGTCGCATTTCTGTTCAGAAAGAGCTTGAAAAGGGGAAGTCCGACGATGTAGCTTCTGCCTATTACAAGGACATTTTTGCCGGCAAAATCAGTTCGATAATGTTCGAGCAGTTTTATCGAAGCGGCCGCGGTGCAAGGAATCAGGTCTTCATTTTTTGAAGTAAAGATCTTTCCCTGGTTGAAATATGTTATCGCATCAACGTCTTTGAGCGGGTTTATTCTTGTCAGAAGTTCCGTCTCGGGAATCTTTATAGGCAGCGGAAGTTCGACCATGATTCCGGTTATCGAAGAGGCGTTGTTGAGAAGTTCGAGTTTGCGGAAAAATTCGTCACTGGTCATGTTTCCGTCAACCGGAACGACCTCGATTTTCGCGTCTATTTTTTTCAGCCATTTCTCTTTTGTCCGGAGATAACTTTCTGCTGCACCGTCATTAAGCGGGTGAAAAACCGCGAGAGTGAGTCCTGAAAGATTTTCCTCTGCCAGATCCGCAACTATTCCGTCAGCTGCATCTTTTCCTTTGAGTAACATGTTAACTCCTTGATTATTTTGATATTTTCATCATTTCAAGTTCTTTTGATATGGCGCTCATCGCAGGCTCCTCCTCGGCGAGAACTCCGTCGATAGTCATCTTCAGATTCTCGTTCGCCTTTTCAAGCTCCGCCGCTATAGCCTTCACCCCTTTCTTTTCAAAAGCTTTGTTGCGGGCTTCGTTCCAGTCGTTGTATGCCTGCTGCATTCCGAGCGAAAGTCTGTGGAGATCCTGGACTTTTTTGCGGTCTTTGGAAAAAGTGGCCTCCTTCCAATCGTCATCCATGTCGGCATAGTGGGGCTTTGACCATTTTTTCTTAAGGATATCAATAAGTTTCGTGTTTATATCGTAGTATTTTTTGCACTTTGTGCGGATCGTTTTGACTAACGATGCAGCCTGCGAGAAGGCTTTGTTTTTGTGCTTGGAAGCAAGTACTTCCATGTCGCGGATCGTGTTTTTGTAGGTGTTGTCGTTCGGCATGAATTCCTGATAGAGCGTGTAGCCGTCGTTGTGGAGAATCGCTACCTGGACCGGTTCCTTGGCAGAAAGAAAACAAGAAAAAACTAAAAGAACAAGCGGTAAAGCAATGAATTTTCTCATTTTTTTGACACCCCCTAAAAAAATGACGGGGGATTATAGCGGTTATTCAGAGCAAAGCAAAGAATTTTCGATTAAGGAATCTCAGGGAAAATTATTTTATTCTACTTGAATTTAGCGGGAGAATCGTTAAAATCCTACGTTTTTTTGTTGGAGAGTGATATAAAAAAGTTCCTTTTGTTCATATTTTCGGCATTTTTGTTTTTTTCATGCGCGGCTCCTTTCGGTGTATACCACCGTGTGAAAAAGAACGAAACTTTATACAGTATCGCAAAACTTTACGGAACGAGTGTTGACAATCTTGAGAAAAACAATAATATCGCTGACGCAAAAAAGATCCAGGTCGGAGACTACATCTTCGTTCCTGGTGTTGCTGCTCCGCTCGAAGCAGGCGGTTCGGCAGTAAAAGCTCCTTCAAAAGAGAAAAAAGAAGAACAGAAGAATGTGAAAAATACTCAGGGCAAGTCCGCGGCGAAAGCGAAGCCTGAAGCAAAAGCAAAACCAGCCAAACCGGGAAAATTCATATGGCCGGTCAAAGGTGTCGTGACATCAAAATTCGGTATGCGCTGGGGAAAAAACCACAACGGGATCGATATCGGTTGTCCGGAAGGAACTCCGATATACGCGTCGGCTGCCGGGAAAGTCGTTTTTGTCGGCGAAAAGGAAGGTTACGGCAACCTGATCATTCTTTCACATTCCAACGGAACCAGTTTTACGGTTTATGCACATAATTCGAAAAATCTGGTTAAAGACCACGCAGATGTCAAACAGGGCGAGAAAATAGCCCTCGTCGGTCAGACGGGAAGGGCTACGGGTCCTCATCTTCATTTTGAGATAAGGATCGAGTCCAAAGCCGTTGACCCTCTGCTGTATTTGCCAAAGACGGTCCCATAGCTCAGACGGATAGAGCGGTCGCCTCCTAAGTGACAGGTCACAGGTTCGACTCCTGTTGGGATCGCCACTTTTTGTTCTCTTTCGGTTGTTTTGAGGGTGTTTAGTGAAAACTCTTTCGTTCAAATTTGTTTTTGAACTTCTTCTGGCATTTGCCGTTTTCTCGTTTATTCTCTATTTTTTGGATGTTTCGCAGTTCCTTTTTCCGCATTTTCCGATAGTCGCAACGATTTTATACACCGAGAAAAACACAAGAAAAAGAATAACTTACATGACTTTGGCAACTTTGA
>CACZFE010000240.1 GCA_902780365.1 uncultured Spirochaetales bacterium | reverse complement strand
GTTTTCGAGATAGTCGGAGTCGTGAAAAACATTCCTGCCGAGGCGGCTAAATCGAGAATCTACCGCTTTTTCAGGGCTGTAAAACGGAAAATCTTCCAATCCTGACTAATCGATTTCAAATTTCACGGGTTTGATATCCCAGATATCTTCGGCGTATTCGCGGATCGTTCTGTCTGACGAGAATTTGCCGCTTCTCGCGGTGTTGAGGATCGACATTTTTGTCCATGCGGTTTTGTCGAGATAAACTTTTTCGACTTTGTCCTGCATATCGACATACGAACGGTAGTCGGCGAGAAGCATGTAGTTGTCGCCGTAGTTGACGAGATCGTCGTAAAGCCTTGAAAATATTCCTGGTTCCGAGTTGAAGTGGTCGTTTTTGATCATGTCGAGAACTTGTTTCAGTTCGGGATCTGACCGGTGCCGCTTGCCTCGAATCCTGCGGTCGAAATCTGCTCTGAAAGATCGCTCGCCGGAATGACTTTTTCAGCCATCGAAACGGAGTAGTTGGGGAAGAAGAAAACATTTAGATATTTGTTTACCCCTGGATCGTTGTTGACGACGGAAGCCACTGAATTTATTAGTTTTATTATCATTTTTGAAATGTAGTAGCCGGGAGCTGCCTTGCCGCCGAAAATCTTTGTTCTCGGGACGAAGTTTCCGTTCGGATTGCTCTTTATTCTGTTGTAAAGCGTGATCGTGTGAAGAACGTTGAGGAGCTGACGTTTGTATTCGTGCATTCTTTTGACCTGAACGTCGAACATCATATCTGTGTTGAGATTGAAGCCGAGTTTATCGTGAGCGTAGATTTTAAGCCGCTCTTTTGCCTGAACTTTTGCATCATACCATGCGGCCTGAAATTCTTTGTCATCAGCGAATGCTTCAAGTTTTTTGAGTTCGTCAAGGTTAGCGACCCAGCCGTTTCCGATTTTTGAAGTGATTAGGTCTGAAAGGGGAATATTTGATTTCTTGAGCCATCTTCTCGGGGTTATACCGTTGGTTTTATTGACGATTTTGCCTGGATAAAGTTCGTCGAAATCCTTGAACATGCTCTCTTTCAGGATTTTTGTGTGGAGCGCGCTGACGCCGTTCACCTTGTGGCTGCCGATGATCGCCATGTTTGCCATCCGCACGAATTTACAGCCCGATTCTTCGAAAATCGAGACATCTTTGATTCGTTTTACGTCGAAATTGCGGAAATCGCGGGCTTCGTTGATGAATCTGCGGTTGATTTCGTAAGCCTCGTTCCAGCCGAGTTTTTCCTCGTCGATGAGGATCCTCATAAGCTCCGGTATCGCTATGCTCGGGTGTGTGTCGTTGAGCTGGATCGCAACTTTAGAGGGGAAATCGTCGAATTTTTCAGTTCCGTAATTCTTTTTATAGTGGCGGATGATGTCCTGAAGCGTCGCAGAGACGAAGAAATACTGCTGTTTGAGTCTCAGGACCTTGCCCTGCTGCATGTTGTCGTTGGGGTAGAGGACTTTCGAGATGTTTTCACTGCGGTTTTTGTCGTTTACTGCCGCCATGTAGTCGCCGCTGTTGAAGTAGTGGAAGTCGAATTCGTTCGTGCTTTTTGCCTGCCACAGACGGAGATTGTTGACGGTAGGAGTCTTGTAGCCGGGAACAGGAACGTCGTAAGCCTGAGCCAGAACATCCTCGGTATCGACGAGTTTGTATCTCTCTTCGCCGTTGTCATCGCGGTAAGAGACGACTTTGCCGCCGAAACGGACTCTGTATTCAAGGTCGGGGCGGCAGATCTCCCAGGGGCATGTGTATTTGAGCCAGTTGTCAGGAACTTCGACCTGATATCCGTTTTCGATGCCCTGACGGAAGATGCCGTATTCATATCTGATGCCGTAGCCGTAAGCGGGAAGCCCCAGGGTCGCCATCGAATCGAGGAAACATGCCGCAAGTCTGCCGAGACCGCCGTTCCCGAGCCCCATGTCTGGTTCCATGTCGCGGAGTTCCTCCATGTTGTAGCCGAGTTTTTCGGCAAGACGCGAGACTTCATCGTGGCAGTCAAGGTTGATGAGAGTGTTGCCCATGAGGCGTCCCATGAGAAATTCCATCGAGAGGTAATAAACCCTTTTTGCCTTGTTGCGGCGGTATTCATGCTGGGTTCTCAGCCAGTTGCGGATGAGTTTGTGTCTGATCGTCGTGGCAAGTGCGATGTAAACGTCTCTCGCCTTTACCGTGGTTTTGTCCTTTACCTGGTTGTATTCCAGTGTTTCAAGCAGATCCCGCTCGAAAAGTGACGAATTTCCATCCAAAGTATCGGTAAAAAATATCGAATCCTTAAGTTCGTCTCTTGTTTTTGTCATAGTTCCTCCAAAAAAATCAAAAAAGCGGAAAAAACAAGCCGCATTTATATTGGATTAAAGCGAAATTTCAAATTTTACGACAAATTCTATGAGAGAGTCGGCGGAAGTTCCGTCAGCAAGTTTCCCCGGCGAGAATTTGTATTTCTTTGCCGCTTTAAGGGCTGATTCCGAAAAAAGCTCGTGATCGCTTTTTATTACTCTGGCTTTAAGCACTTTTCCATCTTTTGAAATCAGAAGCTCGAGAGTGACGGTCCCTTCAATGCCTTCTTCTTCCAGAATTTCGGGGTAGGGCGGGGTTTTAGGATTCAGGGCCTTAGGGATTATCGCGAGCTCTCCGGCTCTTTTTGGCGCGCCGCTGTTTTCGTCGATATTTCGAGATTTCGATATTTCGAGATTTCGACTTGGCGCGCCGCTGTTTTCGTCTATATTTCGAGATTTCGACATTTCGAGATTTCGATTTTCCGGCGCGCCGCTACTGTCGTCACGAAAAATCGAGATTTTGGTGATTCTCTTCGGGTAATCATTTGAATTTATTTCGCTTTGTAATTCGGGTGCAAAAATGAAAATCAAAATGTGGAAGAATATTGAAAGCGCGATTGCTATGATGAGAATACGGTTTTTTTTCAAGAGTCACCTTTTATCAAAATCCAAAAACCGGGTGATTATACGCGGCAAAAAAGATTCTTGAATTTTATTTCTTCAAAGTTCTTTAAGACAAAATTGCTTTTTAATTGGTTTGTAATAAAATACTGTAATTTTGTGTTGGTTCTCAATTTAATTTTTGGAGGTATTATGAAAAACACGAAATTTTTGGTGCTTTTTTCAATTTTGTTTGCCTTTTTTGTAGTTTGTGCTCAGGAAGAACCGGATACCGACGTTCCTGATTCTGAGGTGTCGGATCAGGATGAAGTTCCGGATCAGGAAGTTCCTGCCGGTGACAATTACGGCAAGACAATCGGCGGAGATCCGGCAAAAAGCTGGGAAGACGGCGGTCAGGATTTCTTTGTTATGTTCAATTCAAACATTGATGACAAAATCAAACTTTTCGGTGATGATGAAGCCAATCCGCAGGGTGATACCTGTGTTGATTCGAGTTCTTTCACTCTCAATAATTTCCATATTCCGGAAGATGCCATCATTGAAGAAGCTTATCTCATCTGGATGGGTGCTGTAGAACCTTCCAAACTGGGCGAGCCGACCGACAACGAAGTTCACCTTGCTTTCACTCAGACTGCGGACAGCAATGTAAAATATGAAGCAGACATCAAGGCTGGTGAAACAGGCAAAAAAGTAACGGATGAGCCTTCGTTCGATTTCGAAGGAATCAAATTCAAGGATTCGGTTGATATCGGCTGTTCAGAGACCGGATACGGCAATCCTGAAGAGATGGATCTCGGTTACTTCAC
>CACZFE010000239.1 GCA_902780365.1 uncultured Spirochaetales bacterium | reverse complement strand
GTTCCAGTATTTTTCGGGAAGTTTTACGTCGAGGACGGGAAGCATTTTTCTGATGAAGGCTCTTGCATCGTCATTTTGTCTTGCATTGTCGGCTTTGACTGCGTCCATGAAGCCGTCGAGTCCGCACGAGCATTTGAGGATATTCTGGATTATTGTGATCGCTTTTTTCGGAGTGATCTTGTCGATCTCACGGACTATCATGTGGTATTTTGCGACTGTTTTTGCCGCAAATCTGTAACGCTCCGGGACGTTTTTTATTCTTCGGCAGAAGTTTTCGATCAGTGGAACCCCCGCTTTGTCGTGTCCGTAGTGGTGCGGGTAGTTGTCGGGCGAGGAGGCTGCCTTTCCCCAGTCGTGGCAGAGCGCGGCAAACATTGCGACAGGGTCGCTGCTGCCTGAATCTTTAAGCCTGTCCATCGTTTCGATCGTGTGGATGAAGGCGTCTCCTTCGGGATGATACTGGATCGGGCCTGCCGGAACGCCGATGAGATCAGCGACTTCGGGAAAGTGAAATTTCAGCAAATCCGCCTCTTTCAAGACCTCGAAAAAACGGCTCGGGCGGGGGTAGGAAAGCGCTTTTTCAAGTTCGTTCCAGACTCGTTCGGTCGAAAGCGCCAGAAGTTCGTCGCCGATCGAGTTCATGAGTTTTATTGTTGCGGAATCAACTGTGAAATCGGGAAATTTCGCGGCAAAACGCGCCACGCGGTAAACACGCAGCGGGTCTTCGGCAAAAGCCTTCGAAACGTGGACTATCCTTTTGTTTTGATAGCGTTTATCGTGATGTCGCGCCGCTTCAAGTCTTCTTCCAGAGTGATGTCAGGCGAAAACTCGACATCGAAACCTGTGTAACCGCGGCCGTTTTTGCGCTCTTTTCTCGCGAATGCGTATTCGCAGCCGTTCACGAGAAAAACGGGAAACGATTTTCCCACTTTTTCAGCTTTAGGAAATTTGGCCAGAAATTCGGCTTCGGTTGCTCCGACAACGACAAAATCCTTGTCGTTTGCTTCGATTCCCAAGATTTCATCGCGGACAGAGCCGCCGACAGCATAAATTTTCATAATTTTAGATTTTATTTGTAAAAAATCGTCCGTCTGTCGCCCAAAACATCATTGAAATCGTTGAGTTTTTTGTTTCTTGAAAGTTTCGTGTCGATTTCGGCCGTGAATACTCCGGTTTTATCGCTCGGAGCATCGACAAGGTAGTTGCCGAGCGGATCGACGATGACACTTTCACCGGTGTAGATAAGTTTTTCGCCGTCACGCTCCTCTGTTCCGATACGGTTGGAAGTTGCGATATAGACTTTGTTTTCGATCGCTCTCGCAAATGCGGCGCGCTGGAAGTAGGGCATTACGATATTCGTGCAGTGGGCGATAAGGTCAGCTCCAAGAAGGGCCAGAGTTCTGAAACTTTCAGAAAAATACCAGTCGAAGCATATCGCCTGACCGATTTTGACTCCGTGCCATTCGTTGACGAAAAATCCTGTGTTCCCGGGAGCAAAAAACAGTTTTTCCTTGTAGAAAAGGTGCGATTTGCGGTAGATGTGTTTCTCGCCTTCAGGAGTTATGAAAACCGAGGAATTGTAGATTTTTCCGTCTGCCGCCGCTTCCGGAAAGCCGAGGATCACCGCGCTGCCGTGAGCCTTTGACCATTCGGCAAAGCGCATGATGTTGTCGGAATCGGCCTTGTCGGCGAGTGCTGCGGCTTCTTCTTTTGAGACAAGCTGATAACCCGAATATGACATTTCGGGAAGAATGTAGAGTTCAGCCTCAGTTGAATCCATCATTTTAAGCAAGTCGTTGATATTTTTATCTTTTTCGCCAAAAATGGGGCTGTTTTGAACTGTTGCGATCTTCATGGAAAACTCCTTTGGAAATGTTGGAAAACTACTTGTCGAATTCGAAATCTGTGGGTTCATACTGCGGAGTCATTCCTTCCGCGCTGTTGTCGAATGCGCCCCAGTCGCCTCCGCCAGACATGCTGACACCTTTCATTCTGAGAACGAGATCGTCCGGGCTTGTAGCGTTTTCAAGAGCCTCTTTTTCAGAGATGTGACCGTCCTGGTAAAGCTGGAAGATCGATTGGTCGAAAGTCTGCATTCCGTAGTTCTGATGGCCTTTTTCAATGACGTCGTGAAGCTCCTGAAATCTTGTCCCGTCAAGGATTATCTCTTTGACAAGCTGCGATGCGACAAGGATCTCGACTGCGGGAACACGCGCTTTGCCGTCTTTTTTCTTGATAAGACGCTGGCTTATTGCCGCCGTGAGGACGCTGCCGAGCTGCTGACGGATCTGGCCCTGATTGTTCGGCGGGAAAACAGCGATGATTCGGTTTATTGTTTCGGCTGCGTTCAGAGTGTGAAGTGTACTGATTACAAGGTGACCCGTTTCAGCCGCCGTGAGTGCGATTTCTATTGTTTCGAGGTCACGCATTTCGCCGACCATGATGACATCCGGGTCTTCACGGAGAGACGCTCTGAGAGCAGTCGAGAAGGACTTTGTGTCGATGCCGATCTCACGCTGGCTGACAATACTTTTTTTGTCGCGGATGAGGAATTCTATCGGGTCCTCGATCGTTATGATGTTGCATGCTCTTGTTGCATTGATGTAGTCTACGATCGAAGCCATCGTCGTTGATTTACCGCTTCCGGTCGTTCCTGTAACAAGGATAAGTCCGCGTCTGTTGTCGGCGATTTTTTTGATTGCCGGCGGCAGGACGAGTTCGTCGATAGATTTGACAGAGAAGGGGATCGTTCTGAAAACTGCGCCGAGAGAGCTTCTCTGTTTGAAGACGTTCACCCTGAATCTGCCGACACCGGAAACACTGTGCGAAAGGTCGATTTCAGCGTTGTCCTTGAGGGCGCGTCTCTGCTCGTCGTTGAGGATCCCGGCGATCATCGGATTGAGTTTTTCGGGACGAAGAACGCCGTATTTGTCCATTTTGTTCAGAGTTCCGTTGATTCTGAAGACCGGTGCGCTGTATGTTTTCAGGTGAACATCCGATGCTCCGAGGGTCGCCGCGTCATGCAGAAGTTCGTTCAAATACTGAATATATTCCTGAAAATTGTCGCTCATTATTTACCTGCTCCTTTTTTCTGTTTTTTATCTTCTTCCTCAGCCGGTTTTTCCGCAGTTTTCGGCTGTTCGTCAACATCTTTTACAAGATTGTGTTTTTCTTTGATTTTGTTGACGATTTCTTTCATGAGTTCAGGATTTTCCTTCAAAGTCTTGGCTGCATTGGAGATCCCCTGACCGAGTTTTTC
>CACZFE010000238.1 GCA_902780365.1 uncultured Spirochaetales bacterium | reverse complement strand
GCACGACAAACGCCCTCGGAATAGAAAGGTGCGGAGACAAAACCGACGGCTCATACAGCCTTCTCGGAGACGCCTCGGTCTATCTCTGGTCTTCATCAGTTCCAGACGAAGATCATGACAAGGCATGGTATATCTATTTCAAAAACACCAATATCTTAAACCAGAAAAAAACTCTGACCGGAATCGTCCGCTGCGTCCGCAAAGACAAATAAACCGATCTATTTCCAGATTTTTTCAGAAACTATCGCGCCGGTCCCGAGAAGGAGCATGATAAATCCGGCGATGAAATAAGCCGAAAGTTTTTCACCGAGGAAAACGACGGCAAAAACAGTTGCAACTGCCGGTTTCAGCATGAAAATAAGCGAAGAACTGACGGGTGAATATTTCTTGATCGTCGCGAGAAATGTGACATAGCCCAGGCCAGTGACGATGAAACCAAGATAAACAAAGGCGATCAGTTTTGCGTAATCTTTAAAGAAAACCGGATTCAGAGCGAAACTTTTTCCGGTGAGCGCCATAAAGATCGAAAGCGACACTATTCCGAAGAAAAATGAGACCAGATTTACCGAAAAGGGCTTGATTTTTGAGACAGTCTTCTTGCTGAGAACGGTGAAACCTGCAAAAATCACAGCCGCAGAAACCGCGTAAATAGCGCCGTAGTTCAGCTTGAAGCCTTTCTCCCACATGATTACAAAAATCGCCGCTACACCGATCAGAAGTCCTACGATTTTTCTCGTGCTGATTTTCTCAAAACCCGCAATCGAAGAGATTATCATGACAAAAAGCGGGTTCGAGCAGAAGATCGCAGCAGCCGTTGCGGGAGTGCTCTCCTTGACGGCGAACTGAAGAAGGCTCATCGCAAGAAATGCGTTCAGAAAACCGAGCAGAAAAAGGAAAAACCAGTCGCTTTTTGAAAATTTCGCAATCTCTGCAAAGCGTTTTTTCATGCCGGGATAAAGCAGGAAAAATACGAATCCCATAAAAAACCGCCAGAAAGTGAGTGCAAACGGGTCTATGTAGGGCATGAGCGGTTTTGACACTACTTCAAGAGAAGCGAAAATCAGAAGTGTGAGAATAAAAAAAATCATGGTTTTTAAAGATTATCAGTTTTTAAGATCACTAACTATTTTGAAAGTTCCGCAAGAGTTTTCATTGCGTCGGAAAGGCCTTTGTACATCTTTTTGTACTCTTCCTTGCCCCACTCTTTCGGGTCTTTGCGGATGAAAGTCGTCAGATCTTCGCGGTTGTCGAACCTTGCAACGGGAATATTCCATTTTTTCGTTGCGAAAACATCTTTTCCTTTCTTTTTGACGGTAACGGTACGCTCAACTTTGACAGTGTTGGGTTTGTCGCTCGTTTCGATGAGGTAAGCCATATCGTCGCAGCCGTATTCGCCGAGCATTACTTCAAGCGGAACGCCGTGGTTAAGGATCGAACTTTCGCCGTTCGGTTTAGCGCGCTCGTAGTTCTTTCTTCTGCTTTCTTCCGGAGTTACCCAGACGTAAAGTATCGAAGCCCTGTTGAGGATGTGCTCAGAGAACATCTCGAACGCCGAAGCATATCCCTGAGGAGGAGTGAGAGGCATTTTTGCGCCGTTTGCTCCGCCGCGTGCAAGCTCGATGACGATGGTTTTATTCTTTTTGTCAGCAGCAGCCGTTGCATTCTTTTCTTTAAGAAATTCAGCGACTTCAGCTTCGATCGCCTTTCCAGCAGCAATTCTGATATCCCACGGGATCTTTCCGAATTCGCGGCCAAGATCGAGTTTTTCGCGGATGTTGTCCATTCTGTCAAAAAGCCACTGAGCGGCAGACGGAACATTGATGATGTTGGAGTTCACGAGGTCTTCATAATCCTCGTTGAGAAGTTCGATCAGAGTCGACCATTCCATCGGATCCTTGAAAGGACGTGTCGCCCCTTTGTAGAAAATATAGTGCCAGCCGAGTTTGCTGAGTTCATCGTCGATCCTGTGCATGAAATGAACATACGGATAATCGTCAAGCTGAAGTGTTTCGCCCATGTGCATGTCATTTTCGCACTGTTTTTTAGTGAGATGTTCCATGAATCTGCGGACTTCTGACTTACCCGAAGCCGGAAGTGCGAGCAATAAAACGGTGTCAAGCAGTTTTGCCATTTTTCTCTCCTATCAAAAAATTAAAACTGCTACTTATAAAACATCACCTGAAAATGTCAAAAAAGAGAACTTCGCCAATTAAGCATCAGACAGCGGCGGCTGAAACAAATCCGCTGCGCGATTGCGTGTCGGAATCAAACGGCATAAAAAATAAAAACATCTAATTTTTTTGCATTTTTTTTTATTTATCCCTATAATTATGCGTTTTTGTTGGTAATTGCACTTTTAATTTTTATGGAGAAAGTTATGAAGAAATTTTTTATGTGCCTTGTTTTATGCTTACTTTTTGTATTTGCAGGCTGCGGCAGCAATTCGGAAGATTCGATTTACGGTGACGACACTGATTCAACCGATTCTCAGAACAATGAC
>CACZFE010000237.1 GCA_902780365.1 uncultured Spirochaetales bacterium | reverse complement strand
ATATATGCGCCATTTAAAAGAGCGGCAAACGAGTCGGTTTCGGGCAGCTGAATCAGATCATATTTTTTTCCGCTGTTTTCCAGAAACTCACGGACTTCGCCATGCACTATCGAAACTTTCTCGTCCTTAAGGATATTGTCTTGAAAAGTCGAGAATTTCTGCACACTTAAATCTATAAACGACTTATTGATCTCTACCGTAGTTACCGATTTCGCCTGCCAAAAAAGAGCTGCGGAAACATCTGTCATCGAAAGCCCGCCAATAAACACATCGGGATTCTGCAAACCAAAATAACCGGCCGAACAGAGCGAAAGCGCGATTTCATGACGGTTGCCGGAAAAATCATAGATCAACGAAGCCGAATCGCCGTCTTTTGTTATAAATCCTCTTTGGAAAGCCGCCCATTCGGAACGCACCGCTGCAAGTTTGTCAGCAGGCGCAGAGACGACATCGACCCTGCCTGCCCTGTCCCATCCGGTCAGTTCAGGATTTAATCCGATCTGGCTCAAAAATTTCGAAGGAGATGCCCTGAACTCAAAAACATTATTTTTCAAAGGGAACAAAAGCAGAACAAAAACAAGAAGAATAACCGAAAAAGCTTTACAGGCTTTACCCTTTTTTGAAGCAAACGCTATCATCACCGAAGAAAGAGCCGCAGATAATGCAACGATAACGAGAGCGCCTTCCATTCCTGAAACTTCCATAAGCGGAAGTGCAGCAAAGCACCCTGCAATTGAACCCAATATCGAAAAAAAACAGCTTATGTTCACATTTTTGCTGTAATTCTGAAAAATGGAAAAGAGAACGAGACCTCCTATGAAATGGGGAAGAAAAAGAAAAAAGTAGTCACAGAAAAGGAAAATTATCATAAAAAGCTTGTTCGGCATCAGCGGATCAAGCGGAATTCTCGAACTCATAAAGAAAGCAAACGGTATCGACAGAACGAATAATAGAGAAAATCTGCTGATAAATTTTCCATAATCCTTCAAACTCTTTTTAACGAAAAGAACTGTTCCGGCAAGCACATAACCCGTCAGCGATACGGCTGCAACCATGTAGGTCATGTGGTGCCATGCAGTAAAGGAAAGCATCCTCGTCTGGAGGATTTCCAGCGCGAAAAGTACTGCCGAAATAAGAAATACAACCAAAAAAATCATATATTTACTCCTTCGATAGCAAACAAACCGAAAGATTATAATTATTTTTCAAACTGTCGCAAAAAATCGCAGTTTTACTGAATTTTCGGAGAACTTAAATATTCAGAAGTCTTTCCGCTACAAATTCAGGCGGATCTTTGAGATTGTGGTGAATAATAAAGAATCTGGTCTCTGACATCAGCTTTTCAAGCATCGAAAAATAGTTCGGGAAAAGGCTTTCGTCCCCTTTCACAGGCGGTGCAGCGCATAAAAGAAGCTTTTTCCAGATATAAGTTTTGTCGGAAAGTTCTTCAAGATAAGTCTCTTTTTCGAACTCTTTGGCAACAAATAAAAAGGCTCTCAGTTTTGCGGAAATTTCATTATTCACAAGATACTGCTTCGTGCTGAAATTCTGTTCGTTCTGATCCCAGAAACTGCTTACGATTATGCCGCTATCAGCAAATTCAAGAAGATTTCTGTCATCGTTGATGGGGTTGAACAATTCTTTCAGTTTGAAGCAAAGAGTCGATTTCCCTGCTGTGCAGACACCGCCGCAGACAAAGGCAAAACCATTTTTTTCAAAAGAACTAGAATGAACGATCAGAGCTTTTTCAGCTGAGTATAACTCACGCTGGACTTGAAGAGTATCGGAAACAGATGGCATAGTTATCAGTTGTTGCCGCTACCACTACAAGGATCAAAAGGATCTCCAGGATTACATTCAGGCCCACTAGCATAGACAACCTTTCTGTCTAGTTCAATTTCTTCAATGATTTCAGGCTTCTGATAATTTTTCTTCATTTTATCCTCCATTAAAATTCCAACCTTTCGCAGTTTCCGGTGGCTTTATCACTGTTACAGTAAATTATCGCATCGTCAAGCAGAATTATCTTCGGATCGATACCTGCCTGACTGGAAAATCCGTCAAAAACAGAAGGCTGCGCTTTAAGTTGTTTTTCGCCCGTAGCCCTATCGGTGTAAGTGTAATAAATAAGGATTCCCGTAGATGAAGTGATGACGAGATCATCTGCTCCGTCTCCGTTGAGATCTTTCGATTCTGATGCAACGGCGAGAAGGTTATATGTGGGCTGCAGACCGTAATTATCATAAAGTGCCGAAAATTCATTAATTCTGAAATCAGGTGAAGTGCTTATTCCGGAAAGCGATCCATAGTATATTCTGTTTTCTGCAGATGTTGAAGAAACCTTGTTGAAAACCAGATCGGATATTCCGTCACCGTTAAAATCACCCGTTCCGACATAATATCCCGGATTCGAAAGCGATTTGAATTTAGGAGCAAGCGAACCTTCTGAAGTGCCGCCGTAAAGAATATAGAGAGCATCCGCAGAACCTATGGCAAAATCGGTTTTGCCGTCATTGTTAAGATCTCCGACATCTGCAACACCTGAATTGCCTAATTTGGCATCTTTGCCTAATTTGGCATCTTTTGCACTACCTTGAAATGTGAGATCTGGTTCGTCACCGGCGAAACCGCCTTCTTTGCATCCGAAATAGACATAAACTTCTCCGGCATTGGTGTAGTCTCCGACCTTTTTGCCTGGAGCAGAAACAAGAATGTCGTCACAATTATCACCGTTGTAATCTCCGGTCGCAAGGCCTCTGTAGCCCTGATTTGAAGCGTCTTTGGCGGTAAACGAAACTGGAGTTCCTTCAAAATCGATACCGTTTTCCGTTCCATAGAAGACAAAAACAACTCCCGCCATATTGGTGTAGGCGAAATCATTAAAGCCGTCTCCGTTGAAATCAGCTTTCGAACTTATCCCTTGCCCTACACTTTCTTGTGAGCCTATCGTACCGCGGATAGACTTGATGAGCATGTGGCCTGCCCCCGAATATATATCGACAAAACCGTTGTACTGGCTGTCTATTCCCGAATCTGATTTATGCCGGTCTGCGATCGCATAATCCTCAAAACCGTCGTTATTGACGTCTCCTATGATTTTAAGACGGAAATTGTGGAAACCGCTTGAAGCTTCATAAATATTCTCCCATTCCATTTTGAGAGAGCCGAAATCTTTGACCGAATCTTCATTGATCTCGCCAAAGTTTTTCGCCATAGGCTTACCGTCGTAGGAATAAACAGCGTTCACTGCCTTAACTGCGGCGCAGTAGCTGTTTCCGAAATCATCAACTATAGAGCAGGTTCCTTCGTCATAGCTCTGGTAGCGGACTTCGTAAGCATAAGGCATTGTTGCAGCCGGATTCCACGAGAAATTCAGCTTGCCCAGAAGTGCATCTGCAGTTGACGCGGATGTCGCTGCCGAAACAGGCTCGGGAAGCGCCAGATCGACGTGAAGCGGAACATAGTATTTCTGAACGAATCCGCTATCCGTTGTGAGGACAAAAACAAGGTCATAATCGGTCTGACCGTTCATATTCGTGTCGGGAATTGTCAGATTCGAGAAATCGGCAGTGTAGTAGTTTTCGGGAATAGCCTCGCTTCTTACAAGTTTCGCCTTTGTGTATTCAAAGCCGGCAGGCGCATTTTCGATCTCCATAAAACCGCCGGTCGGAGAATCCTGAACCGTGAATTTTATCGCCGATCCGGCCTTGAAATTGAGAACGCCGTCGCCTGGAGTCAGGTCGTCATCATATCCGAAACCTACTTCGGCAAGTTCGGTCTCATCTGTCGAAGGATCGTCCGTAAGCTCGTAGATACTGCAGTATTCAGCCGATTTAGGACATATTCTGGGGTTCGCGATATATACGCCTGGAGTCCTGTCTGTCGCAGCAAGATAGTAGGTTTCGCTGTAAAGACCTGATGTTACCGAAAGTTCCGAAACAGTGACGAGACTGAGCGGAATACCGACAGTCTCATAACCTGCCGCTCCGATAGTCACGCTTTTGTCCAAAGCACCGATCCCGTAATTGATCTCGGTCCCTTCCGGAGCGTAGATCCTGATCGCAACCTTGCATGACGATTCGGCGCAGTCTCCAAGTTCAGCCGGGCCAAACCATACCGGTTTCGCCTCATGAGTAACGTTCAGAACCGTGATACCGTCGGCTTTCTTCAAAGTGATCTCTGGAACATCGTGAGTTACCTCAAACGTGTTTCCTACTGAAGAAGTAACGTTTCCGTGATCGTCAGTGAGAGTAAGATCGGCATTCCATTCACCTTTTGAAAGCTGCAGCGTCTTTTCAAAAACGCCGTTCTCCGTAATGATACCGTGCCATGTTTTTACACTCTCCCCTTTCGTCGCAACAAGGGTATAAGAGGTTTCTGGCGCAGCATTCGGAAGATTGAGCGTCATTTTGACAGGATAGCTGTCAGCATCGAAAGCAAGCGAAGTGATCGTAGGAGCGACGACATCGACTTCGTAGTATTCTTCGTCCGCACCGCCTGTTTTTCCGGGATTGCCGGCAAAATCGACGACACTGACGGTAAACTTGTGTTTTCCGTTTTCAAGGTTCGGAAGGTCTATGAAAATATTCGTGCCATCTTCGGAAAGAGTCGCATTTTCAGTGATATCGACAGTGTCTGAACCGAAAATATGAGAAACATTTGTGATGCCGCCGAGCACTTTGTCCGAAACGATGTGCATTTTGACACCGCCAAGTTTGCCCCCAGCCACGCTTGCACCTTCAAGATGTTCAACATCGCTGAGAACGAGCCATCTCCAGTCATCTCCCTTTCCTTTCGGGCTTACGACCGTGAGAACGGGATGATAAAGGCTTACCGTTACCGGATCAAGAGTTCGTGAAGAAATATTGCCTGTGCAGTCTTTGACCTCGATTTTGAGGGTGTGGACTGCTTCTGTGAGAGTGATATTCTCAAAAACGACCTGATCAAGTGCATGGTCCAAGGTTGCAAGAGGTTTGTTCGGAGTTCCGCTTCCGCCGTTTGTGTAAAGCGTGACTGTTCTATTTAAATCGCCTGCAGTATTCGCCGCATCACTGAGAGAAACAGTGACAGAGACCGGATTCTGCGACTCGTTTACAGTCGAAACTATATCTTCACCGTTTTTCCCTGCAATTTTAACGGAATTTATCGAAACAGGATTGATGTCAAAAGTGATGTTGCGGCTGCCTTAATCGACCGTTTTGGCATTGAGAGTATCGTTGAGGACCGCATGGAAAACCCTTGCGCCGCATGCGTCGTCAAGTTCGGGATTTTTGAATGAAATGGACTCGGCACCGAATTTGGCAGTTTCGACAGCGACTACTGAACTGTCGCCTTCAACAAGCTCGACTTCGAGCCCGGGAATCGATTTCGTGATGTTGAAAGTCGCGAAAATTCCGGAAGAGAAATTATTTTGCGAAAGAACA
>CACZFE010000236.1 GCA_902780365.1 uncultured Spirochaetales bacterium | reverse complement strand
AAGCTCTGTGTGCCCAGTTACCGGAATCAACGTAGTCAGCGCAGTCGCCTTCGTTGAGAACGTTCATCGGGAGCATGATGAACTGATGCGTTGCGCCGCCGCCAAGGAAAAGGACAGCGTAGTCGTCACCGAGGCCGAGAAGTTTTTTAAGATCTGCTTCTGCTTCTTCTGTTACAGCGATGAATGCTTTGTCTCTGTGGCTGATTTCCATAACGGAAACGCCCGTGCCTCTGAAATTGAGAAGTTCTGCCTGAGCCTGTTTGAGGACTTCAAGCGGAAGCGCAGCCGGACCTGCGAAAAAATTGTGAGCTCTGTTTTCCATTTTTTACTCCATAAAATATCGGTTGTTAAATAAGCTCCAAAAAACGGGATTACTACAACCTTTTAAATTGCGGTTGTCAAATTTTTTTATTGCGCCGCCGCCGCCGTTTTTTTTCGATATATCGATATTTCGACATTTCGAAATAACGAAACGGCGGCGAATCGAAATATCGACACACAAGCGGCGGCAGCAACAAAATTTGTTTTTCATCGGATTTTCCTTAAAATCCCCTGATTTTTTGGAACGAGGCTGCCTTGAACCTGGTTGAGATTGTTCTGACGATAAATTTTCCGATATTTTTGGGCTGGATCTTCAAACAGCTGAAGCTTTTCCCCGACAATGAATCGGCCATTCTCCGCAAATTCGTCATAAAAGTCACCGTTCCCTTCCTCATTTTCAGGAATCTCTACAACGCAGACACGAAAGAGTTCGATCAACTGCTTCCGATGATCCTGGCACTCTGTCTGATACTTGTTTTATCCGGAATCCTCGTCGTCTCGATGCGTAATCTTTCATCGTCAGAGAAAAAAATATCGTCTTTTTCTCGATGTTTTTCTGGCCGGCTGTTCTTTCAGTCGGTTTTACAATCGTATGGTTCCTATCCCGTTCATCATCGGGAAAAGCTTCAAAAGATAAGATAATTCACGCACTTACGTCAAACGCTATTCCGCCGGTCTTTTCCGCGTTTCTGGCCATGGCGATGAATTTTTACGGAATAAAACTGCCCGAATGGCTTGCAAAAAGTATCGGCTCGATAGCAAACATTACAATTCCGGCAATACTTTTCACAGTCGGTCTTTCGCTTTCAATAATGCTTAAAAAAGAGACTGTCCGCCCAGTTATTTTAGGGACATTTTTCCGCACTGTTTTCGGAATGATTGTCGGCATCGCTGTTCTTTCTATAGTCTCTTTCTGCTTCAAAGATGTCGATATTACTACAAAAAAAGTGATTTTAATGGAATCTGTCATGCCGAGTGCGGCACTCTCGCCGTTTTTTGCCGATTTTGTTGATTCCGATAAAGAAGTTGTCAGCGGGATCGTGACATTCTCGACTCTTTTTTCGCTCGTCACCCTTCCCTTCTGGTATTTTATGATCGAAAAATGGAGTTTTATACAATGAAAGCACAGGACAATTCACCTGAAAAACCGTTGAATTTCAAGGAAAAGCTCTTTTTTCTGCTTGCAATTTACGGGCTTTTCACCTCTTTTGTCCTTCTTGCACAGTTTCACTCTAATCTTTTCAGAGTTCCGACTTTCGGCGACACTCCTGTCTGCTATATTTACGGAAACGCTTACCTTGCGATAATCCTTGCCGCTCTTTTAAAAAAATCGTTTTTCACACGTCTTTTGGAGACAGCCGGATTCACTGTCGGACTCATGGTTTCAGCTTATTTTCTGTTTGTCTGGGTAAAATTTGCAGGACGCACGAGCATTTACCCGGCAGAGATTTTCGGAATAAAAACAATTTATACCGATTTTTTCCTTTTTGCGATTCTTTTAGTACTGAGGATCATAAAAAAACCTTGACCTGATGCTTTTTATTAAGTTAATTTCTATCGTTTTTTGATATTTATGGAGAAACTCTTTATGAACTGGAGTTACATTATTTTCCACACGCTGGGCGGTCTCGGGCTTTTCTTCATGGGTATGAAAGTCATGAGCGAAAGTGTCCAGAAAGCGGCCGGCGACAAACTCAGGAAAATTCTAAAGGTCCTGACATCCAACCGTTTTGTCGGGGCTTTTGTCGGTTTTTTGATTACGGCGATAATCCAGTCGAGCGGTGCAACAACCGTTATGACGATCGGCTTTGTCAATGCCGGGCTCATGACAGTCCAGCAGGCGATCGGAGTCGGCCTCGGAGCCAGTATCGGAACCACGGTCACGGGCTGGATCGTAACGCTTAATGTTTCGGTTTTCTCTCTGCCGCTCATCGGTGTCGGTGTTATGCTGCGCCTTTTCTCTAAAAACAAGTCATGGCAGTATATAGGCGAGCTTATCTATGGCTTCGGCATCCTCTTCCTCGGAATGGAAACTATGAAAAGCGGCTTTGCACCGCTTAAAGAGAGCGAAACTTTCGTCAGGATGTTCCAGAGCATTGACGGTTCAACCTATGCTTCGATCCTGCTCGGCGTTTTAGTCGGTATCGTCACGACCTGCATTACACAATCGAGCAGCGCAATGGTCGGTATCGTGATCGCACTTGCCAGCCAGGGACTTATAAACTTCGAAGGTGCACTTGCTGTCGTTTTAGGAAGCAATATCGGAGCAAGTTCGACCGGTGTTCTTGCAGCTGTCGGAGGCACAGTAAATGCAAAGAGAACAGCTCTATCACAGGTTATTTTCAGATGTATCGGCGTTGCAGTCCTGTTCGTAGTTTTCCGTCCTTACAAAGATATTGTGGATCTTATGATCCCAGGAACACCTGACGAAGCGCTGACAGTCCACATTGCTATGGGACACACTGTTTTCAATATTACGACACTTATCCTCTGTATTCCGTTCGTAAGCCAGCTCACGAAACTCGTCGAGAAGATATTCCCGGACAAAGCAGGCGGAACAGTCGAGATGCCGGAAGACCTCGTCAAACTTCAGACAAGCATGTTCAGCACTCCGTCGATCGCGATTATGGAATGCGAAAAAGAACTTCTCAATATGTCCGATTACGTTACGAAGAACCTCGATATGCTTCGTGAAATGTCGCTTAAAGACACCAATCAGGTCGCCGAGATCAGCGATGAAATAGCGCGCAACGAGGACAAAATCGACAAATATCAGTACCAGCTCACACAGTTTCTCATTACACTTTCTGTGCGTGCTATTTCGCCGCGTGACGCTAAAATAGTCGCAAGCCGCATAGGTCTCGCCCACAATTTCGAGAAGATCGCAGACTGCGTAGAGCACATGTCGCAGATCATAGACAAACTCACCCGCAACAATATGACATTTTCGACCGAAGCGATTTCAGTGATCAACCAGATCCTTGACGACGAGATGATCGGCACCGTCTGCTTGGAATTCGGTTACGACTTCAAGAAAGAGGAAATCGTCGACGCGACTCACTTCGAGAACCTCGAAATCGAGGATGATCCGAAGGACCTCGTCGAACGTCCAGCCGTCGTCACAGTCATGGGACACGTCGACCACGGCAAGACCACCCT
>CACZFE010000235.1 GCA_902780365.1 uncultured Spirochaetales bacterium | reverse complement strand
ATCCGCGATTTTCAGGAACTTTCCGTTCCCGATAAGAATGTCTTTGCGCGTAGTTTTGCCGCCGCGGACATCAACAACTGCCGATTTAAGAAGAATTTTTTTCATTTCAAATCTCTCCATTTAGAAAAAATCGTAAATTTTTCGAATCCGTGTGGCATCTCATTCCAGCACCGCATCTTCCCTGCGAAATATCCTCCAAAGAAACGTATCAGGTTACGTCTCTAAAACAAACCCCATTATTGTACTCAATTTTCCCGAAATTGCGAGAGAACATAAACTTGTCTTTTTTCATTATTCATTTAAAATCTCTTGTTTTTTTTACGATTTTGTTTTTTCAAAGCCTCTATGAAACGCAGTTTTTCAATTTTAATAGTAATTTTATCTTTCTTTCTGTTTTCATGCGGCAATTCCGCAACAAAAGAAGATAGAGACAGCTCATCCGATACCGGAAACGATGGAATTCAGTCAAACAACGATGACAATCTTGACGAAGAAACTTCTGATGATTACAACAACGAGCCTGACGACGGAGAAAACAACACAAGAAATCTTACCTGTGCAGAAATTTATCACTGCATGATGGGGAATTGCTACAGCAACGACGAGATCTGTAAGCAGAATTGCATTGACAGCGGTTCTCCGGAAGGACAAAGCCGGATCGAAGATCTTCTTCAGTGCATAAACAACTGCTCCTTTTACACCAACTGTGTCCTTTCTCAATGCATAACTGAAATTTCAAACTGCGGTCTCACCTATTACGAGCCTTATGTACCTTACGCGTCACCTTACGGTTCACTTTCACTCGACTTTTCTGTTAATCAGATCGCAAACGATTCCGATGATCCTGAGAACACTGCCGGTATTGTTCAGTCTGCATTTGCAACAGGAACTTACGGCAACGGCCCAACTTCAATCACTCCGGCTGACGCTTACATGATTCAGACGACGGCCACTTATTCAGTTGATATTTCGTATGGAAATACTGTTATGGTTCAGCAGATCCCTGTTTACGATAGTAACGGTCAGAATATAAACGGCAACCCGGTCGTAATCTTTGTTTTTGAAGAAAAAAACGCAGCGGTGGGTACTCTGAACACCTCTATATATCCAAATTACCAGGCTCAGCTTTATGTTGTTGACATAGACTGGAACTCTAACGAGATCGGCTGTTTTCATGCTTTCGGAGAAGGCAGTGTAAACATCACCGGCATCGGTGATATAGCAGACCACGGCGCTCTTGCTTTTAACGGCAGTGTAATGCTCTACAGTCCGAAAAACTATGATGACAACAATGATATCTCAACTGTAATTGAAGTCACTGTTTGCGATCCTGTTCAATAAGTTTTGATTTTTTACTCCAGCACCGCATCTTCCCTGCTCTGATAAATTTCTTCGGAATGCATCTTGATTTCGCGGTTTACGAGCGTTGCCGCTTTGAAAAGGGTCGCGGCGAAGCGGTTGATCGTGCCGAGAACTGAATCCGACTGGTTTTCTTCCTCTTCTTCGTCCTGAAAAAGGCTCAAAATTCCGTTTGTGTCGGGGTATTTGACGAAGGGGCAGTCGGGAATAGCGATTTTTTCTTTCATGTAGCCGTATGCCGCCATGAAGCCGCCGATTTCATCGACAAGGCCGTTCGAATGAGCGAGTCCGCCTGACCAGACGCGGCCGTGGGCAAATTTTTCGAGGTCCATTGCATTCATTTTTCTGCCGTCAGCCGCTCTCTGGACGAAGGTATTGTATGTTTCGTCAAGGTTTTTGTTGAGATATTCCTCCTGCTCCGGCGTGAACTTTTCAAGTGCCGAAAGGAAGTTGTTGTTCTTGCCTATCGTCACGCTGTCAAAGGTGATCCCGAGCGATTCAAAGAGGTTTCTTGTGTAGAATTTGCCGATTACGACTCCGATCGAGCCGGTGATCGTGTTGTGGTCTGCAAAAATCCTGTCGGCGTTCATCGAAACATAGTATCCGCCGGACGCAGCGACGCTTCCCATCGAAACGATGACGGGTTTGCCGCCGGTTTTTTTGATTGTTTCGACCTGGTTCCAGATCGTTTCGGAGGCTATTACCGAGCCGCCCGGAGAGTTGACGCGGAGGATTATTCCTTTCACGTTCTCGTCTTTCAACGCCTTTTTAAGAAGCGAAACAATCGTCGTTGAACCGCTTGACTGCGGCTTGCCCGAAGGTGACATATCGCTGACACCGCGGTGGATCGAGCCCGGAACTTCGATGACTGCGATCTTAGGCCCTGCGACCGGCGTGATTTTGAACAAATCTTCGCCGATATTTTTGTATGCGACAACCGACATTCTGTGCTCGTAACCGGTCTGATTTCTCATTTCCTCAAGAATGTCGTCCTTGTAGCGGATCCCGTCGATGAGGTTGTTTTTTACCGCATAAGGCGAAGTCATCGAGACTGAATCTGCGATTTCATAGACCTTGTCGATTGGAATCTTGCGGCTTTCGGAAACTTCGGCCGCGACTTTGGAAAATATTGAATTTATTAAACTTTCTGTCGATTCGCGGTGAGCTTCGGTAAATTTGTCCTCGCTGTACATGTTCCAGTAGGTTTTATATTCCTTCCTTGCCGCGCCGATCGGTTCGACCTTGATTTTTTCGAACAGATTTTT
>CACZFE010000234.1 GCA_902780365.1 uncultured Spirochaetales bacterium | reverse complement strand
GTTTCTTATTAGTTTTTGTGCTCTTCTCTATATTTTTCAAAACGTTCTTCCATCTGCTTTCTGTATTCATCCTCATGGAAGTCGATTTTCGTCTTTTCTTCATCGGTCAGAGCGTCTTTAACAGCATCTGCAACTTTTCCGGCAAGTTCTCTCTTGTTGATTTTAATACCGACATACGCTTCCATTCTGCCGTCAGCACCGACACCTGAATATTTTACGCATTTAGCCTGAGTGTCGTTTATAACTGCATCAATGATCTGGTCGCCTGCCTGGCTGATCTTGGTTTCGATGTCGTTGCCTCTGTTGTTGCCGTGGCTCTGAGCGAAGTCGCTGACCATACCGCGATAGGTGTGTTTTACCTTCATACGGCAGATAGTCTGAGCATTGACAAGCGCAAACTTTTGAAGTTCGCCTTTCTGCTCCATGCTTCCTTTGTAAATTCCGGTAGCTGCAAAATAGTCATCGTCATCATACATCTGGCAGGGAGCTTCATAAGAATCACCGAACCTGTTCATCACTCGACTCCTCTAAAAACAACGAACTTTCAATTTTGAACAAAAGAATCACTTCTATATACTCAGCTGTAGGTTTTATTCAACAAAAAAACTCTTCCTTTTACATTTTTGTTGGATATAGTCAACAAAATTTCTTTGAAAGACAAAACCGATTGAAATCTTTAGGAAATAGAAAAATACTTACCTTACGCACCTTACGCAGCCGCAGCTCGCAATCTTGCTGCTGTTGCCTGTTCTGCCTTTGAAAAAGCCTAAAAAACAGGCTGATCCGGAATCGTTTTTTGAGTCTGTTGACGACCAGAACCATGAATCGTCCGATTTTTCGATCCCGCAGATTTTTTGAATTGTGTAGATTTCTTTTAGTTCTTCGATTGTGGGAAGGCGCCAGTCGGTGAAGCTGCCTAAATTTAAATTTTTTGCGTAACACACAGCTTCGTGCCAGTTCATGGCGTTCGGAGCCATACCCTTCTGTATCATCCTGATTGAGGCGTTCGGATGCACTAGTTCTATGTAGTCGCCTCTGTCGATACTGTTCATCACTCGACTCCTCTAAAAACAACGAACTTTCAATTTTGAACAAAAGAATCACTTCTATATACTCAGCTGTAGGTTTTATTCAACAAAAAAAAATACCGGTAAAATTTATTATCTGAATCTGTCATGCCACTGTTTATAAAGAAAAATCTAATGCAAATTCAAAAAAAAAAAAAAAACGGTTTGATAAAATAAGTGTATTTCAATTTATTCTGTCTTTGGGTTTGACCGCATCATACCTGAAGAAAACCGTTGACTTGCACAAGCAAATTACTATAATGCAACCTGCTTTTTCGATTTTTGAGGTTAAGTAACTGTGAAAAATATAGATATTCGTGAAGAATTCGGAAGAAGGCTGAAATTCTTAAGAAAATGCAGAAAAATGTGTCAGGAAGAACTTTCGCGTCTGAGCGGTATCGACCGCGGATATATTTCCGAAGTCGAAAACGGCAGATCTGCCGCAACAATAGATTTGATCAACAGACTGGCAAAAGCTCTTGACTTTTCCCCTGCAGAATTCCTTGCTTTCGGTAAAGAAGCGCCGAAATATTCTTATGAAAGCCATCCTATTTCTTATATTTTAACTGAAAATTTTAAGAAAAAGCGTTAATCCCTATCCTTTCACCTGATCGCCGGTTTTGCCGAAGCGGCGTTCTCTGCCGGCGAAGTCTTTAAGGGCTTTGATGAACTCGTCTTTTTTGAAATCGGGCCAGAGTGTGTCTGTGAAGTAGAATTCGGAATAGGCTATCTGCCAGAGGAGATAGTTTGAGATCCTGTATTCGCCGCTTGTCCGGATGACGAGGTCGGGATCGGGCATATTGAAGGTGTAGAGGTTTTCGGAGATCAGTTTTTCGTCTATTTTTTCAGGCGTTATTTCGCCGTCTGCCGCCATTTTCGCGATTTTGCGGACTGCTGTCGTGATTTCCTGGCGCGAGCCGTAGCTGAGTGCGAGGGTGAGCGTCATTTTGGGTTCGTATTTTTTAGTTTCGGCTATTGTTTCGTTCATGAGCTTGAGCAGCTCAGGTGCAAATTTGTCCTTGCTGCCAATGATATTGAGGCGTATCTGTTTTTCGATGAGGAGCCCTTTTTTGGAAACCAGAAACTCTTTGAAAAGTTCCATGAGTCCGGAGACTTCGCTTTCGGGGCGATTCCAGTTTTCGGTCGAAAAGGCGTAAAGCGTGAGGTATTCCACGCCGATTTCGCGGCACAAAGTCGTTACGGCATCAACCGCGTCGGCACCTGCTCTGTGTCCTTTGAGCCTGTTCCAGAGCCGTTTTTTGGCCCAGCGTCCGTTGCCGTCCATGATTATCGCGACATGACGGGGCAGACGTTCCTCGTTCAATCCGTATTTTGCACAGTATTCGTTCATTTGATTTCCTATTTTGAGAGTTTTTGCGTGACTTCCTCGATAAGACGGTCGATGTAGGCGTTGTTTTTCTCCATCGAAGCGGCCATTTTGAGCTGGGTGAGCGCCGATTTGTAGTCCTGGCTTTCAATCGCTTTTACCGCAAGGATCGCGAAACGGCGCGCCTGGTTGTTCTGGATGGTGTCTTCGGGTGTTTCGTTGTAGGCGACCTTTATTCTGAAATCGAAACGTTTGGTTTCGGGATTTTCCTTCAGCATTTTGTCGTAAATGACCTTCCTCGAAGGATTCATGAGAACCGAATAAGCTTCGTTGGCGCGTTTCGTGATCTCATAAGCCTTTTCCCTGATATCGGCCGGAATGTTGCGGAATTTGTCGGGATGGAACTTTCTCGCCATCGCGATGTATTTTTTCTTGATGTCGGCAAGCGGAGCGTTCTGCGGCAGCCCGAAAAACGTGTAATAGTCGTAACTGTCCATATTTCCTGAAAAATATGTGATTTCCTCAAGCATATCAACAGAAACTGCATTCGGGATCTTCGTTTTTTCAGCATTGTTTTCAACCACTTCTTTGACTTTTGCAAGAAACTGGTCACTGTTCAGCGGGAGTTTGAAAAACGCGGCTGCTCCGTATTTGGCGGCTATATCGGCATTAAGTTCCGGACCTTCCGAAACTGCGAGAAGAATGAAACTTTTCGCCTTGCGGATGACAGGCAGCGCTTTAAGCCATATCCCGTCTGTCAGCACTGAGGAAACAATAAGCGTGTTATAAGAACCCAGATCCTCAGTAAGAAGTTCCTTCACATCCTGTGTGATGAAGCACTCGCACTCATCAATTTTTGAAGTCAGAAACTTTTCCAATGACTGCAAATACTTTTCATCTTTCATCAAAATCGCGATTTTTTTTCTCATCAGCGTTGCTCCAAACCAAGAATATTCAATGAAATTTTCTGCATTCTGCCTGTGTCGAGGTCTACGGCGCTGACATTGAGGACGCCGTTTGTGTCGATTTCGAACTTGACCTCGATTTTAAGTTCTCCCCTTTTCGCCTTTCGCATTTCGGAAAGAGTCAGTTCACCCATCAGGTGGGAATCGCGCTTGCTTTTCGCGTCACCCTGATAGATTTCGATTTTTACCGAATCGACATCATCCGCCGCATTCGTGAAGATTTCGGTCCTTTCCAGCGGCAGCGGCTCGTTTCTCGTTGCGGCTCTGATGGAAGGCCGGAATTTCATGGGTATTGAGAAGAATGCTGATT
>CACZFE010000233.1 GCA_902780365.1 uncultured Spirochaetales bacterium | reverse complement strand
TTGCCCTTCTCAAAAAGTGATACTGAACCGCAGCCCGCAAAGGCAAAAATTACAAACAGCATCGTGCAAACAATGTTTTTTCTCATTTTTTCTCTCCTGTAAAACATAATAACTCTCCAAAAGAGCGGAATATTTTACAGAAAGACAACCGCAAATCAAATTTTCCGCAAAAATGAAAAATATTTGACTTTTATCCCTTCTTTAAATATGAAATTTAGTATTTTTTTGTTTAATTGTTCAATATTAGGAGAAAAAAGATGGACGAAAACAATCAGAACAATGCAAAACCGACAATCGACAAGGAATACCTGAAAAAACTTGCTGAAAAAATTAAAGCAGAAAAAGCAAGAAAGGAATCGTTGAATCATAAAAACGATTCGACACCTACTCCTCCGCCAATTTCATCGATATCATCGAAATATCTTTCCGATGACGATGACGAGGAAATCGCTTCCGAAAAGACGGCGATCATTGATCTTTCCGCTCTTTCCGGCCATGCTGCTGATGCAAAACTGACAATCGTAGACGGCAAGGACTCAGGCAAAAATATCGAGATTACAAAAGATGAGATCCTCGCAGGAAGAAGCCTTGACAACGATTTCGTCATCAGCGACACATCCGTTTCAAGAAAACATTTTAAAATCACGAAAGACGGCGACCGCTTCGTAATTACCGATATGGGCAGCGGAAACGGCACCAAGGTAAACGGCTCGAAAATAACTTCCGCGACTCTTTCCGACGGCGACATCATTTCCGCCGGAACTCGCCAGATAAAGTTCGAAATACTTAATCCGGATCTTAAACCGAAAGTACAGGCGCAGAGAACCACAAAACAGACGATACCGTCCATGGCTTACGAACCGGAAGAAGAAGAACCGGTAAAGAAAGGCTCCTCGACAGGAATCCTCATCGCGATTATCGTTGTTCTCCTCATCGGCATCGGCGGAGTTGCCTACTTCATGCTTTTCGACAATCAGAACAAGCAGCCGAAAACAACCACTGCAGTCCAGCCTGCTTTCGGCGAACAGGACAAAGCCGCGATAGAAAAAATGATTGCTGCAAAAGATCTCAAAAACGCTGAAAAGACCGTTCTTGCGGCAAACGAAAAAACTTCCGGCGACAATCCTTACAAACAGTGGCTCAACGAGCAGCTTATCCTCATCGGCAAGGAAAAAACTAACCAGATCACCTTCGAAAACGGCAAAACAAAACTTGCTCAGAAGAATCCGGAAGGCGCTGAACTTCTGAAATCGATTCCTGAAACATCGATTTTCTACAAAGACGCGCAGAACATTCTTATGTCGGTTCCGAAGAAAGAAGAAGTAAAAGCTGAAGAACCGAAGAAAGAAGAGAAAAAGGCTGAGCCCAAGAAAGAAGAGCCCAAGAAAGAAGAAAAGAAAGCCGAGCCTAAGAAGGAAGAGAAAAAGAAAGAAGAAAAGAAAGCTGAACCTAAGAAGGAAGAGAAAAAGGCTGAACCCAAGAAGGAAGAACCTAAGAAAGAAGCTAAAAAAGCCGAGCCGAAACCTGCAAAGAAAAAAGCCGGCATGAGCGAAGATGAAGCAAAGAGACTTTACATGGAAGCCAGAGCTTCAAGAGACGAGGATCCTGAAAAAGCAAGAAAGAATCTTCAGAAAATTCTTGATGCACTCGATCCTGAAAGCAAACACTACAAAAAAGCAGAAAAACTCATGAACGAGTTGAACTAGCAATATTGGAGATAAAGTTATGAAAAAATCGCTTTTTATCGCAGCAGTGCTTTTTGTTTTCACATTTCCGGTTTTCGGTGCAGCGGCATTTGCCGAGGCTCTCGACAAGGACAACAACTCTGTAACATGGACATTCTCGTTTGAAGACGGCAAAAATGTGACAAAAGCGAAAAACGCGGCGATCCAGCAGCTCAAGCAGCAGGGTCACGCAAATGTCAAAGCAGGCGCTACGACGGCTTTGAATCAGGGTTTCTTCGCTGTTCTGCAGACCGCTTACTGGGTTGAAGGCGTTCTTAGAAACAGTTTCGTCTTCGCTTTCAGCGCAAAATCAGTCGATGATGCGAAAAACGAAGCTGTCAAAGAACTCAAAAAACTTAAAGGCTGGAAAGAAGATCAGGGTTACAGCGTCAATAAAACCGGTGAATTCTAAAATTTTCACTAATCTCATAAAAAACAACAATACAATTCCATAGTTAGGAGAGCAAAATGAACAATTTCCGTCTCAACATGCCTACCGAAATATTTTTCGGCAAAGACCAGATAGAAGTTCTTGGAAAAAGGCTCAAAAACGAAAACGTAAAATCAGTACTTCTGGTCTACGGCAAAGGAAGCATCAAAAGAAGCGGCCTTTACGACAGGATAATCTCGCAGCTTGCCGAAAATTTGATCAAAGTAACCGAGCTTCCAGGCATTGACCCGAACCCGAGAATTTCAAGCGTCGCGAAAGGTGCAGAACTCTGTCGCGAGAACAATGTAGATTTCATAATCGCAGCAGGAGCAGGAAGCGTCATCGACAAGGCTGGCGACAAGATTATTCCTCTTGGGGCAGTGCTTACTATGGCAGGAACTGGAAGCGAAATGAACGGCGGATGTGTCCTCACCAACGAGAAAACCATGGAAAAACTCCCGACCGGAAGTTTCAGGCTCAAACCGAAGTTCAGCATTCTCGATCCGACATACACTTTTTCGGTTTCAAAAAGTCAGACCGCGGCCGGGATCGCAGACATAACGAGCCATGTTTTCGAACAGTATTTCAGTTATCCCGACGCTTCCCTTCAGGACCACATGTCGGAAGCGGTCCTCAAAACAGTGATCGAAAACGCCCCTGTTGTCCTAGAAGAGCCCGAAAACTACGAAGCCAGGGCAAACATCATGTGGGCCGGAACGATCGCTTTGAACGACCTTCTCGAACTCGGAAAGGATGGAGACTGGGCAACACACCTGATAGAACACGAGCTCAGCGCGAAATACGACATAACCCACGGAGTCGGTCTCGCGATCCTCACGCCGAACTGGATGAAGCACGTTCTCGATGAAAAAAACTGTTACAAATTCGCGGCATACGGCAGAAATGTGTGGGGAATAACCGAAAAGGACGACATGAAAGCGGCTCTGCAGGCGATTGAAAAGACCTCAGGCTTCTTCAGATCACTGGGGCTGCCGCAGAAACTTTCCGAGATCGGAATAGACGACTCCAAATTTGAAGAAATGGCGGCATCGGCACTCAAAAACTGCCCGATCGGAAGATTCAAACCACTATCTCAAGAAGATATCGTCGAAATTTACAGAATGAGCCTTTAAAACACTGCGTTCAATCAAATTGACAAAATTCTTTATTTGAGCATAGTTTTCAGGTTTTCGCGCTTTAATAATTTTTATAGAGGTTTTTATGTTTAAGGAAAATCCAAAAATACTGATTCCAAACTTTTTCACCGGCATGAACATGCTTATCGGCCTGGTTTCGGTTTTTTATTCGATAAGCGGCGATTTCATAAACGCGGCATGGCTCATAATGCTTTCGACAGTGCTTGACAAACTCGACGGCACGACGGCGCGTCTTTTCAACGCGTCGAGCGAATTCGGAGTTGAATTCGACTCATTTTCAGACTTCGTATCATTTTCTCTGGCTCCGGCAATTCTCGTATTCTCATATTTCAGCAAGATTCCCAGCATAAAAATTCTGGAGCACCCCTACTTTGTCGCCGTTGTCCCGCTTTATGTCATCTTCTGCGCAGTGCGTCTCGCCCGTTACAACTCATATCAGAGCGAGGATCACGACTATTTCAGCGGTCTCACTTCGACGATGTCCGGCGGACTGATCGCGGCTTACATGGCTTTCGCGATAGAGAATCAGGAAATGTTCGGATTCCTTCTTTCGACCGACATCGTTGCCGGAATGATGCTGATACAGGCGTTCCTCATGCTTCTTCCGTTCAAATATCCGAAACTAAAAATGCCGAAAAACAAACTTGTGCGTGTTATAGGTATCACATATTTTCTTTTCATGTGCTGCCTCATTTTCATGCGCCGTCTTCCGTGGCTGCTCTACATCTCAAGCATCCTTTTTGTTGTTATCGGCGTTCTCAAAACACGCAAAATCACTGTTTCGATCAACAATATGGCGGAGTTCAACCCTGAAAAACAGGAGGAGCAGAATTGAGCTCCAAAAAACAACTGCTTCAGGGAATAGATTTATTCGACTTTTCATCTCTCAAAGGGAAAAGAGTCGCAGTAATAGCCAACTACACTTCGATTGACAAAAACGGTATTTCTCTGATCGAAAAGATGCAGAGATGCGGTCTGAACATCACTGCAATTTTCAGCCCGGAACACGGATATTTTCCTGTAGCTCAAGACATGGAATGTGTAGGAACTGAGAATAAAATCAATAATATACCGGTCTTCTCACTTTACGGGGCGTCTGTCGAGACACTTTCGCCTAAAAACGAGTTTTTCGACCTTTTTGATACTGTCGTCTACGACATTCAGGATATCGGTTCGCGCTATTACACATACCTTGCGACTCTTGCGATGTTCATGGACAAGCTGCAGGAAAATCAGCGCGAACTCATTGTTCTCGACAGAATGAACCCTATCGGCGGAGCGTTCGAGGGCTCGCTTCTCGATACTGGAAACTACAGCAGTTTCGTAGGCTACGTTCCACTTTTCCACCGTCACGGCATGACTTCAGGAGAGATCGCGGCATACTACTACGACCTCAAAAAATACGATTTTCCTTTGAAAATAGAGAAAATGCAGGGCTGGAAACGCGATTCTTTCGCTGATGATTACGACTATCCGTGGCTTCCGACATCGCCGAATATGCCGACTGTCGACACAGCAGTTCTATATCCCGGCGGCTACCTTCT
>CACZFE010000232.1 GCA_902780365.1 uncultured Spirochaetales bacterium | reverse complement strand
TGAATAACTACAAACATGATTTCATTGATTTTATGGTTGCGTGCGAAGTTCTCACTTTCGGCGATTTTGTCACGAAAAGCGGCAGAAAAACCCCGTTTTTCGTAAATACCGGCAAATACAGAACGGGCGAGCAGATTGCGAAACTCGGTGAATTTTATGCTGAATCAATCATGGAAAACACAAAAGGGGAGTTCGATGTCCTTTTCGGACCGGCCTACAAAGGGATCCCGCTTGCAGTTTCGGCATCTATTGCTCTCAGCTCGAAATTCGGCAAGAATGTCTTCTTCTGCTTCAACAGAAAAGAGGTCAAGGATCACGGCGAAGGGGGAAACCTCATCGGCCACAAACTCCAGAAAGGTGACAGAGTCCTCATAATCGAAGACGTAACTACGGCCGGAACTAGCATCCGCGAAACGGTTCCGCTCCTCAAAGCGGCAGCTGACATCGAACTTGCGGCACTTTCAGTCTCGGTCAACAGAATGGAACGCGGAACAGGCGAGAAGAGCGCACTCGACGAGATCAGAGACGATTTCGGAATGAAAACCTTCTCCATCGTAAACATGGCGGAAGTCGTCGAATACCTCTACGGCCGCAAAGTTAACGGCAAAGTCCTCATTGACGATGAAATGAAGTCAAGGATAGAGGATTACTACAAAATCTACGGGGCGAAGTAGATGATACTCTTTGTCAATGCATGTGTGAGACCGGATTCAAGAACGCTCATGCTTGCAAAAAAAGCGCTTCAGACGATATCCGGGGAACTTGAAATGGTGAATCTGTTTGAGGAAGATCTTGGACCTCTCAACTATGACGAGCTTTCAAAGCGTGACAGATTCATAGAAAAAGGCGATTACTCGGACAGAATGTTCCGTTTTGCCAGACAGTTCAGTGCTGCGGACGAGATTGTCATTGCCGCTCCTTACTGGGATCTCTCTTTTCCGGCGATTTTAAAATGCTATATCGAAGCGATATGCGTGAACGGACTGACTTTTGCCTATAATGAAGCGGGTATTCCCGAAGGCTTGTGCAAAGCAGAAAGGCTGATCTACGTCACAACAGCCGGCGGATTCATACCCGAAAACAATTACGGATACGATTACGTGAAACAGCTCTGCACCGGCCTTTTCGGAATAAAGAACACTCTCTGCATAAAAGCTGAAGGACTTGACATACAAGGGGCCGCAATATGGAATACCGCGTTCGGAAGGAGAAAACCGGCGTATATATCGAAATAAACGACGCGAAAGAAGGGTGGATGCCTCTTTTCGGGGCGAATTCGCGCGGTGATTTCGTGGGAATGCCGACCTGCTGGCCTTTTGACAAAAGGAGCGATCCTACAGGCGGGGAAAACCACATTGTTCTGCTTGACATTGACCTTCTTCTCATGAAAAAAACGCTTCAGGAAATAAAGGAAATCGCTGAAACGGGCAGGGTTTGCAGCGTTCCCGGCATTACATTCATGTCGTCTCTTTCCGATAAGGACGGGAATCTTCTGCAGATAGTCCCGGGGCAGGGCTGCATGTATTTCGAGAAGCCCAAATACAAAGTGATGACGAACTTTTCGCCTTATAAAATGGATAGCGAAACTCATCCGTGGATGGGCTGGGACCGCTATCAGAAAGCTCTGTCCATGCTTGAGGCGGCAAACGACGATTTTGATGTCGCAGACTGTTTCGCAATACTCAGGGAAGTTTCCCAGACAGTGTGCCCGACCGTCGTATCAATGGTTTATGACGTGACGGAAAGAACCGTTTACTGGTGCGAAAACAGAAACTGGGATCAGCTGGAAAAGTTCGATTTCAGGGAAGTTTAGGCTGAATCCAAAATCATTAAATAAAATCAGGTTGTTATGTTGTTGTTTAAGGTGCGTTTTCCTTACAAAACAAGTTCCGGATTAGTCAACAGATTTTCAATCAGCGAAGTCCTTCATCGTTTTAAAAAGCCGGATCAGAATTTTGCTCTGTTTGATAGCCAGATCGCCGCGCAAAACTGTCATCAGCATGTAGATTCCCTGCTCGGTGAAAGCGTAAGGAAGATATTTAATATTACTCCCTCGAGTACCTTTTTCGTTCAAGGTCAAAAATTTTGACCTTGAACATTTCGAAATTTCGAACATCTCTTCCCAACTCAACTGAAACCTGAAATCTTCGTCAAATTTCTCGATATTATTCTTTACTTGCTGATTGAATGCTTTGACTGAATAGCCGTATATTTCAGCTAAATCAAAGTCCAGCATTACACGCATTCCGCGGATTGTGTAGATTTTTGACCGCAAATCGTTTTCGTTGAGAATTACTATCTCGTTTTCCATACACAAATACCAAAAATAAGTTTTCAACATCAATATTGTGATTAAATTTTAAAAATTATCAATATATTTTTCTTCAATTTTCAAAAATATTTATTACAATATTTGAGTTTTTGTTTTTTTATAAGATGTAAAAATCGAGGTTGACAAATAGGATAAATCACATAAAATATTTTTTGGAGTTGTTCAGTGACAAATTTTGAAGTGGAATTTTAACACGGAGATAAAAATGGGCGAAAAATTTAACGATTTTCTCAAAGAACAACTGAAAGATCCCGATTTTAAGGCAGAATACGAGCTTCTTCAGCCGGAACACGCCGTGATTCAGGCGATTATCGATGCCCGCAAACAATCGGGACTCACCCAGAAGGAACTTTCCGAACGCACCGGCATCGCACAAGGCGACATCAGTAGAATAGAAAAAGGCAATGCCAATCCGTCACTCAGGACGCTGCAGCGCCTTGCCACCGGAATGGGAATGAAACTCAAGATCGAATTCCTTCCGCAGAACAACTGATTTTTTCCGTGCAGAATATAAACACAGTTAAACACAAGCAAAACCAATTCATAAAAATGCGCTCAACAAAATAAGTTTTTCCGCAATCACCACTCGCATTTCCTCATTCTCCGACTCAACATTGTCTAACATCTAAATTTTAAAATCATTCAATAAAATTAGATATTTACGCTATTGAAATAAGAAAGGGGATTTTGTAAGGTGCGGTGGTTGAAAAAAACCGAAAAAATCAAAGATTTTTATTGATTATTTGGCTGTATCGGGCTTAATAGCAGGGTTTAAACGGAATGTGAATAATTCGAAATGTTTTGTTGCAAGATTTTTATGGTGAAAAAATTTCATCTCAGGCACTATATGCCGGAGTTGATGAGTAAAATATATTTTGTGATTTTGAGAGGATTAGAGTATTAATCAATGAAAATGGTTTAGATATTTATTGAAATGGAGGAGTTAATGACAAATTTTTCTGATTTCACGGGGCTTTTTTCGCTTAGCAAAACTCTCAGGTTTGAATTGGAACCTTTTGGGAAAACGCAAGAAACCTTTGAGCAATGGCTGAAAGAGATGAATAGCACCAATGAGGAAGGCAACTTGTTTGCAAAGGACAAGAAAATCAAAGATGCCTACTTGGTGATTAAGCCAATAATGGATAGCCTCCATGAACAGTTTATAGAATTATCGTTGACTTCAGAAGAATCGAGGAAAATTGATTTTTCACAGTACTTTGAAGCACATCAAAAGAAGGATGAAGAAAAATTTGAAAAAGAATTGCGGGGAAAAATAGGTGAAACCTATCAAGTTGCAGGAAAGCATTTTTCGAAAAAAATAAGCGAAGCTATTGGCAAAGATTTTAAGACGAAAAAGCCGTTTGAGTGTCTTAGCGATGCGAAAATGCTCAAATACTTATCTAAAAATGTAAAAAATATAGCAGAAGAAAATGGTGTTGACGAAGAAATACTTAAAAATCATATCAAGCAATTCGAAGGTTTTTGGGGTTATCTGA
>CACZFE010000231.1 GCA_902780365.1 uncultured Spirochaetales bacterium | reverse complement strand
TATCTGGTGATGGATGCCGGGCGGGACCGCCCTGCCATCCTGGACTGGTGGAACGGGCTCAGTGCCTGCTATGACCTGAGCAACCCGGAGGCCTATGCCTATTTCAAGGAAACGCTGACCGCTTTGCAGGAGGAGTACGGAATCGACGGTTTCAAATTCGACGCCGGTGATCCGGAACGGTACCTGGAGGAGGACACCCGTCCTTTCGATGGGAAATCCTTTGACACCGACCAGACGATGCTTTTCAAACCCATCACGGCCCGCGTCTATCAGACCGATTCGGTAAAATCGCAGGTCCCGGCGATCGAACTTTCCGACGAACTGCTTTTCGATTTTTCACCTTTCGGCGGGATACTCTTGAGCGGAAGTTTCTCATTCTGGCAGGCAAAATACAAATCGGCCGTTCTCAAGGAAAGATCGGGGAAATATGTTTTCGACAAAGCAGATGTCGAACAGAACTTTCTTGAATACGCCGCAAGCATGTCTTATGTCCTTCCGTTTGAGATCGCAGGCAGAATCCGCCCGAAACTCGGCGCCGGCATTCTCGGCTCGGCCGAATTCAGAAACAACGACGGCACCGAATCTACACACAAAGATATCGGATATCTCATCGTAGCAGGGTTTTACTATTAATCGGTAAAATATTTTCTCCCTCTCCCCTTTTCTTTCTGCAAAACGGAAATAAATAAAAGGAGGATTTTGTTTATTGAGCGTTTTTTTGTGGAGGATGATATGAAAAACTTAATCAAGTTCTTGTTTTTACCGTTATTTTTGCTTTTCTCTTTCGCTGGAATGAGTGCTTCTGACATGCACGGTCTCGAAGACGAGCTCATCAAAATCTCGGAAAAAGCGAAAAAAAGCGTCGCTTCGATCAAAGTCGAGATAACCGAGCAGCAGAGGATGCGTGACCCGTTTTTTGACTTCTTTTTCGGCAATCCGATGCAGCCGCGCAGCAGAAAAAGCCAGGCTCAGGGCTCGGGTTTCGTAATCGATGACAAGGAAGGTTTTATCGTCACGAACAACCACGTCGTCCAGAAAGCCGAAAAAATAGAAGTCATGATCGACGGCAAGACATTCACTGCCAAACTTATCGGAACTGATCCGCACACAGATATCGGGCTTATCAAAATCGACGAGTTCAAAAAAGGAGAGATCCAGGAGCTCAAATTCGCAGACTCCGAAAAAATAAAAGTCGGAAGTTTTGCGATCGCGATAGGAAACCCGTTCGGCCTTTCCAACAGCGTAACATTCGGAATTGTTTCGGCAAAAGGAAGGAGCGGAATGCGTGTCACCGACTACGAAGACTTCATCCAGACCGATGCGGCGATAAACCCGGGCAACTCGGGCGGACCGCTCCTCAACATCGAAGGCGAAGTCATCGGCATGAACACAGCCATCCTTTCGCAGTCAGGCGGATACATGGGGATAGGCCTTGCAGTGCCTGCAAACATGGTCAAAGACATCACACAGCAGCTCAAAAGCGGCAAAAAGATACAGCGTGCGATGATGGGGATCGTCATTCAGGAACTCAACGACGACATCCGCAGCTACTTTGAGATCGATAAATCAGTAAACGGGATCCTTGTTTCAAGCGTCGAAGCAAAAAGCCCTGCGGCAAAAGCGGGACTTCAGCAGTATGATCTCATCACGAAGTTCGACGGCAAGGAAGTCGAGAACGTTTCGCAGTTCAGAACAGCGGTCGCGTTCAGCCCTTACGGCAAGAAAATCCCGCTCGAAATAATCCGTAACGGCAAACCGATGAAGCTTGAAGTCGTCCTCGACAAAGACTACCAGCTTTCTGAAAGTCCGCAGGAAATTGACCAGAAAGTCATGGACGAAATCGGCATCACGCTCACCGACAACAAAGGAAAAATCACAGTTTCCAACGTCGAGCAGGGTTCGCTCGCTCAGTCGGCCGGCATCATGCAGGGAGATGTGATCGTCGCGATCAACAAAAGACGTGTCAAAACCGCGGTCGAAGCCAACAAAATCATAAATTCGGCAAAGAAACTCCTCTTCACGATCAATAGAAACGGTCGTGATTTCATCGTGGTGATCAACAGATAATGTTCCAATTATTTCGAAAATCTGACCCCTCAGCCGCTTGCGGCAGCTCCCCTGTCTCAGGGGCGCCGAGAATCTGTAGAGACGTTTCCTGAAACGTCTCGCGAAATCAGAAAAAATAGGTGTTCGTCTAACTTGTCATGTTGAGCAACGCGAAACATCTCAGACCTCGAACGTAAACGGGAATTATTTTGGGGAGTTAGCTTGCAGAGGTATTGCTAATTGTGCAGTCTGAAACTGCACAATTTGGTTACTTCGGAAATAATCGAACGAACTTCTTCAAATGATTTCTGAATCATGATTTCCATTTATATTTCCAAGCATTCATGGTGGTCATTGGTTTTGCTCCGTCTATTTTTTACATTCATTCGCTATTTCTGCCGCCATATTATTCAGCATAACACAATCATTGCGGCTGATATGCCGTTTGCTGGCATCATATTCCCATGGACTGAGGATAAGCAGCTCTCCTGCGGCACAAGCATCGAAGAGGTTATCCTGCGGTTTGTAATATTCACGAAAACCATTGTCCGCCAAATATATGAACGGCAGTTTTTCTTTCAGCAGAACTTCCATTACCTGCCGCTCCTGCGGCGAAATGAACGGAGAGACCATAA
>CACZFE010000230.1 GCA_902780365.1 uncultured Spirochaetales bacterium | reverse complement strand
CAACGAAAAATGTTTGAGCCTCGCCGGAGAAAACAGCGGACACCTCATAATAAAAGAGATAAATCCGACCGGGGACGGCATCGTAGCTTCGCTTATGATCCTCAAAATACTTGCCGAAAGCGGAAAAAAACTCTCGGAACTTGCGGACGAGATCGAGCTTTACCCGCAGATCCAGGCAAAAGTCAAAGTCATTGAAAAAACCCCGATCGAAGAAATTCCGGGACTCTGCGAACTCATCAAATCACAGGAGGCGCTGCTTGAAGGCGGAAGAATGCTCGTCCGTTACAGCGGAACAGAGCCAGTGATGCGCGTCATGGCGGAAGGGCCCGACAGCGTTAAAGTCAAGGCGGCAGTTGACACAGTAGCAGCTTTTGTCAAAGAATTCGATTCAAAAAAATAGGAGGAACCATGGAACTCAAAGGAAAAAAAGTCTTATTTGCGAGGATCTGCGGAACGGGCGTAAGTTCTCTCGCCATCATCTGCAAACGCGCCGGAGCGACTGTTATCGGCACAGACCTTGAATACTATCCGCCGGTCAGCACGAAACTTGAGGAAGAAAAGATCCCCTGCTACGGAATGGAGAAGTTTTACGACCTTATCAAAGACGAGAAACCAGATCTCATCGTCGTCGGAAACGCCCTCAACGGCAAGTCGGAAGAGGCTGCATTCATTCTGAAAAGCGATATTCCCTACTACTCGATGCCTTCTTTCATGGAAAACTTTCTCCTTGACGGCAAATCGCCTGTCGTAATCTCGGGAACCCACGGAAAAACCACGACGACGACCGTTTTCAGCGAAGTTTTGTCTGGAATCGGAAAAGATCCGTCCTACATGATAGGCGGGATACCTGAATTTTCGGGCACGAACGCAGCTTTCAGCGAAGGTGCGGGATACTTTGTCATCGAAGGCGACGAATACGACACCGCGTTTTTCGACAAAGGGCCGAAATTCCTTCACTACAAACCCGAGACCACGATCGTGACTTCGATAGAATTCGACCATGCAGACATCTACGATTCAGTAGACTCGATCTTCAAGAATTTCAAAAAACTTGTTGATATCACTAAGAAAAGAGTCATTCTTTCGCTTGATTTCGACTACAACCTGAAACTGCGTGAATTGATTCCGGCAGAGAAGCTTTTCACCTACTCAATTTCAGACAAGTCGGCCGATCTTTTCGTAAAATTCGAGGAAAGGCACGGAAAACTGATGTTCTTCTCGGCGACATTCAAAAACGGCGAAAAATATTTCTTCGAAACTCCCCTTTTCGGAATGCAGAACCTGATGAATTTAGGCGCGCTCGTCTCCTTCCTCAAATGCGAAGGATTCGATCTCAAAGATGCGAAGATCCTTGAAACCATCAGGACCTTGAAGGGCATCAAACGCCGCCAGGAATACTTAGGTTCGATCAACGGCGGCCTTATTTACAGCGATTTCGCGCACCATCCGACAGCTGTAAAACTCACGCTTGAATCGTTCATCGACTTCTTCCCCGAAAAGAAGATAAACGTCGTTTTCGACCCCGCGACGAATTCCAACGGCCAGAACGTCTTTGAAAAACAGTATACCGAGATCTTCAAAAAAGCGGATAAAGTCGTTGTCGGCTTCCCGCCAAAAGCATTCAAGTTCCCGCCTGAAAACAGGTTCGAGCCCGAGCGCGTAGTCGCAACGATCAACGCAGAAACCCCTGATAAAGCGGTTTATCTCAAAGACATAAACGACACAGTCAACTGGGTAAAGACAAACAGCGGTGAAAACACCGTAACAGTCATCATGTCGAACTCCGGATTCGACGGATTTTTCGGCAAAATCGCGGCTTTTTTTGATAAGTAGAGGTATTTTTGTCAATCAAATCTTTCTCAAATTCCCCCTCTAAGCTAGAGGGGGTGGATGCGTTAGCAGACAGGGGCGTGTGTCAAAATACAAACACACAACCGAATACAGCACACTCCACCGCCGCAGGCGACACCTCCCCTAAGTTAGGGGAGGAGTTTATCGATTCCCCCTCTAAGTTAGAGGGGGTGCCTGAAAGGCAGGGGCGTGTGTCAGAAACCGGCATGTGTCAGAAAAAAAGAGCAAAAAACACCAGTGCCATAAAAAATTTCCGCAGAAAATTACGCAACAACTCAACACCGGCTGAAGCGGCTCTCTGGAATATATTGAAAGAAAAGAAAATTGCCGGACTTCAATTCCGTCGTCAATTCAGTATTGGAAATTTTATTCTTGATTTTTATTGTCCGAAAATCAAACTGGCGATTGAACTGGATGGTAATTACCACGACTTTGTAGATATAAAAGATTTGGATAGAGATAAATATCTGGCTGACAATTTCGCCATTCAGACCATAAGATTCGAAAACAAAAAAGTGTTTCAGGAACCGGACTCCATTGTGAACGCTATATTGAATGTACTGGAAGAAACACACTCCACCGCCGCAAGCGGCACCTCCCCTAACTTAGGGGAACAGCTCTTAGATTCCCCCTCTAAGCTAGAGGGGGTGGATGCGTTAGTAGACGGGGGCGTGTGTCAAAATCAAAGGAAAAATTAAATGAAAAAATCTGCATTTACCTCTCTTGTTTTCCTAATATCTTTTTTTGCTGTTTCCTGTACATCCTCCCATTCTTCCAACGATTCCGACACAATATCTGATACTGATTCCGATTCTGGTGACATCGAAACAGTTGATGACGATTCA
>CACZFE010000229.1 GCA_902780365.1 uncultured Spirochaetales bacterium | reverse complement strand
TTTTCAGATTGTGGTGTCTAGCACCTTTTATAATGATTGAACGAAGCATTTTTACCTCCCGAAAACCTGCCGCTTTTATATTTTTTCCGGTCGAATATGCAAGATTTTACAAGAGTTCCGAAATAAATATAATGCATCGCTTTTTTTGGAGGTGAATATGGATAATTTCAGTAAAATCAATGAGATTCTTGCCGGTGTGAAGAAAGTTGTGATCGCAGGGCACGTCAATCCCGACCCCGACTGCATGGGAAGTTCGCTTGCGGTTTACTCGATCCTGAAGTCGATGGGAAAGGATGTAACCATTTTCCGCAGCGACAAATATCCTTACAACGGGGCTTTTCTCGAATACGCTGATGTTGCGACCGAAACTGTTCCAGATTTCGAGCCCGACCTTTACTTCATTCTCGACAGCGCGACGCCCGAAAGGACGACTGAGCCGTTTTTCACAAAGATGGCGGCTTCAAAAAGCAGAAAAATTCTGTTTGATCACCACAGACACAAAGATAACGGCTTTTACGACGCCGAAGTTACCGACGAAGGGGCGAGCGCGACAGCCGCGATAGTCTGGCGCTGGGCGAAAAGTCTTGGTCATGAGCTCACGAAAGGGGAGGCTGAGGATATCTGCTTCGGCATTTTCGGCGATACAGGCGGTTTGCGTTATGCAAGCACCGACAAAGAGGCTCTGAGCATTGTCGCTGACCTTGCAGAAAAGATAAATTACGGTGATTTCTGCTCGAAATTCTTTGAAAATCTCCCCGAAAACTGGTTCGCGATGTTCGCCGAAGTCCTTAACAGCATGGAAAAATACAAGGACGGCAAAGTCGTTTTCTTCGCAACAACACTTGATCAGCTCAGAAGATTCAACCTCGCGATCGACGAGATCGATCCTTACGGCGAGGAGATCTGCAGGATCGGCACTGTACAGATAATCTTCCGCATCCGTGAAGTCGAAGCGGGCAAAGTCTGGAAATTCAGCGTCAGAAGCCGCGGCGACATAGACTGCATCCCGATAGCGCAGAAATTCGGCGGGGGAGGACACAAAAACGCGGCCGGATTCACATTTTACGGCACTCTCGACGAAGGAAGAAAAGCCGTTCTCGAAATAGCGGAAACGCTGGAACTGTAATCCTGAATCTTTTGTTTTTCTAAAATCTTAGTTACCGGAATTTGTTCCCTCTCCACACTGGAGAGGGTTAGGGTGAGGTCAGTTACCTAATATCCACTTTCCCGTCACCGAACCTTATTTCAAACGGCGATTCAGGGCTGAGTTCAACGCTCTTTTTGACCGTTTTTCCGTTCTGCGAAACGATGGCGAAGCCTCTTTGCAGCGGGGAGAGCGGGTTTACCATTTCAAGCTGCTTTTCGAGTTCTGAAAGTTCGGCGTTTTTTCTATTCAAAAGTTCTTTTAGCGTAGTTTCGGCGCGGAACATCAGCCTTTCGGTGCGGTGAAGGATCTCGTTTATGATCTCTTTCGGGTTTTTGAGCGACAGTGTTAGGTTGTCGAGGCGCATGAACTTCGAGAAAAGGATGTTTTCGGTCTGTTTTTTCATGAGATGGAGCGAATGGTCGATGTTCTGCGTTATTTCAGAGCTGTCGGGGAATATGAGTTCTGCCGCGGCACTCGGTGTGGCGACGGAGAAACTTGCCGCGAGATCAAGTATTGTCGAATCTGTTTCGTGTCCGACAGCGCTTACGACCGGTTTTTCGCACTTTATTACGGCGCGCGCCAGTTCTTCGGAGTTGAATGGCTCGAGATCCTCTTTCGAACCGCCTCCGCGCCCTACGATTATGACTTCGACTTCTTCAAGTTTCGAAAGTCTTTCAAATGCCGCAATTATGCTTGCGGGAGCCTCTTTGCCCTGGACCAATGCGGGGGAGAGAACGATTTCGGCTGCGGGAAAACGCTTTCTTGAAACTCTGATTATGTCGTGTATCGCGGCTCCGCTTTCGGCCGTGACTACTCCGATCGTAGCCGGATATTCGGGAAGCGGTTTTTTGTGAATTGCGTCGAAAACTCCCTCTTTCTGGAGCTTTTCCTTGAGCATTTTGAGCTGCATTGCCGCCAGACCTTCGCCGAAAGGAACGACGAGAGAAGCGACAAGAGTTATTTCCGTCCGCGGCTCGTAGACTGAGATCCTGCCGTAAACAACGTATTCGGCATCGTTTTTGATCTCTACGCGGTTCATTTTCTGCTGGTTTTTGAAGAGAGCGCACTTGATCTGAGCATCGTTATCCTTCAAGGTGAAGTAGATGTGCCCTGAATAGGCGCGTGTCAGATTGCTTATTTCGCCTCTCAGCGCGACAAACCCGAAAGCCCCTTCGACCGCGTTTTTAAGGTCTCTGACGAAGGCTGATACCGGAACGACGATTTCCTGCATGATCACCTCTATTGAAAGAATAAAAGTCCGGTTTTATCCAGAGTTATCTTGACGACCGCATAGAGGACCGAATCTTCGGTATAAGGCTTCAACTCTGTGAAAATATTGTGTTTTACGAGTGAATCAAAAATGTAGATCATCACGAAAATGACGGCTAAACCTTTGAAAAATCCGAAAATGATCCCGAGAGTCTTGTTTGTTGCGCCGAGAGCTCCTTCTTTTTCTTTGATGAGGTCGCGGAGAGCGAAAAAGAGGACTTTGTAGATGATAAAATACGATGCAATGAAGGCGACAATGTAGAAAGTCGTGTAGAATTTAG
>CACZFE010000228.1:1454-5461 GCA_902780365.1 uncultured Spirochaetales bacterium | reverse complement strand
GCATGCAGCGACGGAAAGAAGACTGATGAAATTCCGGACAGTGACACCCCTGATTCAGGCGCAATCTCTGACGGCGACGATGTTTCCGACACCGAAATTCCTGACGAGTGCGCCGGCGAAGACTGCGGCGATACGGATCCTGATGATGTCGATACTGAACCAGACACGGAACCTGACACGGAACCTGACACTGATCCTGAAGAGCCGGTGGTTGACGCCGAAGATGTGCCCGAAACTGTAAGCTGCAACGAGCTCCCGGCACTTTCGAGCGGTGTCTGTGAAGTCAAAAAGGGAAACGGTGCCAAACTTATAAAAGGAAACATTCTTTCGGGAAATAAAACCTATATCGGCGGTGAAGTGCTGATAGGTGAAGACGGTTTCATTGCTTGTGCAGGCTGTGACTGCTCGGCTGATGCGGCCGGTGCAACTGAGATCAACTGCCCCGGTGCAACTGTAACACCCGCTCTGATAAACGGCCACGACCATCTGGGCTATGTCAACAATAAACCGGGTGACTGGAAAGAGGAAAGGTTTGACCACCGCCATGACTGGAGAAAAGGCAAAAACGGTCACACGAACCTTCAGAAAGATATCCCGGGCGGAGCCTCTGTCGAGCAGAAGCAGTGGGCCGAACTCCGTCAGCTGATGTCGGGAACTCTTGCGATCGCAGGAAGCGGCGGAGCGAACGGATTTTTGAGAAATATCGACCAGAATTTCGTAAATACACAGGGTTTGGGCGGAATAAACGTCCACTACCAGACTTTCCCGCTCGGTGATTCAAGCGGAAACATGGTAGAAAGCGGCTGCGGCAGCTATAAAATGGATACTGCGAGCGTTCTGCAGAACGACTGCTATCTTCCCCATGTTTCGGAAGGCATCAACAAGGCTGCGAGAAACGAGATGCTCTGCCTTACCGGAAGACAGGAGGGCGCTATCGACCTTGCGAAGGAAAATTCAGCGTTCGTCCACTCTATCGGCATCATAGCGAGTGATGGTGAAGAGCTTGCAAAGAGCAAAACCGCGATAATCTGGTCTGCAAGGACCAATATTTCGCTTTACGGCAACACGGCTCCTGTCACGATGCTCAAAAACCAGGGCGTCCTCATCGGTCTCGGCACAGACTGGGTCGCAAGCGGCTCGATGCACATTCTGAGAGAGCTTGCATGCGTCGATTACCTCAACAAAAACCACTTCGGAAAGAGTTTTTCGGACTATGAGATCTGGAAGATGGCGACAGTAAACAACGCTGCGGCACTCAGGATCCTCGATGTCACAGGCGATATCGTCGTTTTTGACGCAAAAGATGCTGCAAATCCCTACAGAGCCGTTATTGCAGGCCATGAAAAGAAAGTCGCGCTTGTTCTCAGAGGCGGAACAGTGTTCTACGGCGACGAAAATGTCGTCACGGCGCTTGATTCAGCAAACGAATGCGAGAAAATTTCGGTCTGCGATGTAAATAAAAAAGTATGCGTAAAGGAAACCGGTATGAATTTGTCGGCATTCCAGAGCAAAAACAGCTCTCAGTACAAGCTTTTCTACTGCGGAACCCCCGATGGTGAGCCGACATGCGTTCCGAAGCGCACAAGAAGCCAGGATGAGCCGAATCCTTACTCAGGGCCTACAGATGACGATACAGACGGCGACGGAATCGAGGACGGCGACGACAACTGCCCCGATATTTTCAACCCGATCAGACCGGTTGACAACGGAAAACAGGCAGATTCTGACGGTGACGGAGTAGGCGATGCGTGCGATCCGTGCCCGCTTGCAAAAGACACCGACGACTGCAAGACTGTCAATCCTTCCGACAAGGACGGCGACGGCATTATAAATGCGCTCGACAACTGTCCGTTCGACAAAAATCCGGAACAGACCGATTCTGACGGAAACGGAATCGGTGATGCGTGCGATGTGACGGCGGTCACGATTTATGAAATCAAGCAGAAAACCGTTGCTGAAGGCGCTCTGGTAAAGGTCGAGGGAATCGTCACGGCATTCAAGAGCAAAAATTTCTTCATGCAGGTCGATCCTGACGACCACGACAGCGCGTTGAAAGAGAAATTCAGCGGAATTTATGTCTATAAATCGCCTGCCGATGTCAATGTAGGAGATAAAGTCCGTGTCAGCGGAAAGGTTATGGTTTACTATGACCAGCTCCAGATCGCCAATGTCGAAAGTGTCGAAGTAATCAAGGCGAATAAAGGTGTTCCCGATTTCGTAACGGTCGATCCGGCGAAAGTCAAAGACGGCGGAGAACTGAAAGATGCATACAACGGCGTTCTTGTCAAAGTCGAAGATGTCAATGTCACCGAAGCGGCCGATTCTTACCACGTTTTCGGTGTTGCAAACGGACTCAAAGTCGATGACGACTTCTATTCATTTGAAGATCCTGCTGTCGGAACACATTTTGATTTGATCAGCGGTGTTCTGGCATACACTTTCAACCATTCAAAGATTCTTCCGAGATTTGCCGAAGATTACGTCATCGACAACTGCTCTGCATCAACATGCGACGAATCATGGTCCGAGTGCGAGCCTGTGACGGGCGAATGTCTTCCGAAAGATGGTTTCTGCGCAACAAAAGCCGAGTGTCCTGCGGCTGACAAAATCTGCGACACCGAGCAGCATCTCTGTGTTGACGGCGATCCGTGCGAAGGAGTCGTATGTGATGACAGTTATCAGGAATGTTCAGGAGTTACCGGCACATGCGTTGCTCAGGAAGGAAAGTGCATGACAAATGCAGACTGTGCTTCTATGCATGAGTGCAATACAACGACACACGAGTGCGAAGAAATCACTTCGATTATCCCGAACGGCGGATTCGAGAACTGGACTAGCGGTTCGCCTGATTACTGGAAAGGCTCAACAACGAATATTGCGGCTGCTAATGTCGCCAGGGAAACGGCAACCGTTCATTCCGGAGCCGCGGCTCTTAAACTTGTCGCTATAAAAAGTGACAATAAGAGATTTTCTTCTCAGGCACTTTCTCTTGATGCCGGGACCTATTCCTGTGAATACTACGCTACAGGAACGGCTTCGGTAGGTCCAAGAGTTTATTACAACGGTAGTTATGCCGGTTCGATCACTTATAAAGCACTTTCGTCATCATGGCAGAAAGTGAAGTTCAACTTTACACTTGAATCAGCTGTAACAGATCTGGAATTCCTGTTTTACGTCAAGTCTGACGCGACCGGAGACTATGCAATCGTTGATGATCTTGCCTGCACGAAAAATTAGTTTGTAAACATTTTTTCCAAAGCAAATCCAGGCAAAAATCCATTTTTAAAACTTTTTTAACCTGACCGGCTGTTGTAAAAAATTTTTACAATGCTTCAGATGGAAAATCTAATAAAATCCAAATGTTATCTTGGCATGTTTTTTGCTTATTCTTGCCGATTTTTTGTTGATTTAACTTGGGAAAAAAGATGAAAGGAAATGCTTACTACGGTAGAACCGAAAGAAATTTCGCATCGAATTTTATAGAAGATCTTGAGCCTTATTCTCCGATTTCGAGCCGCGATAAGATCGTCTCCGGGCTTGCGAACTGCGATCTTCCGCCGCTCAAGCTCGACTGGAACGAATCGACGCTTCCTCCGTCGGTCGCTGTAAAAAACGCTATAATTCAGGCTTTGGCCTGCAACGATAATCTCCTCAACTGGTATCCTGAGCTTTCGAGCAAGGAGCTTCGCCGCAAACTCGCGCAGTATTCGGGCCGCGCTATGGAAGAGATCCTTGTCACGAACGGCAGCGATGACGCGCTCGACCTTATCTGCAAGGTCTTTCTTGACCCGAAAGACGAAGTCGTCGTTCCTTTCCCGACTTACACCCACTTTCTGACTTACATCCACACACGCGGCGCAGTCATCAAAAAGGTCGAAACTCCGGATCCTTTCAAGCCGGACATTGCTTCGGTCCTTGAAAATATAACTCCTGCGACGAAAATGATCTATGTCGTAAATCCGAACAATCCGACAGGTGTTCTCCTTTCAAAACAGCAGATTTCGACC
>CACZFE010000228.1:0-1419 GCA_902780365.1 uncultured Spirochaetales bacterium | reverse complement strand
TCGACACTTATCCGAATCTCATCGTTACGAGAACTTTCTCAAAAGCTTGGGCACTTGCGGGCTTAAGAGTAGGGTATCTTCTCACGAACCTTTCGCTTATCGCGCAGCTTTCAAAAGTTTTCAACCCGAAAAGCGTCAGTGTTCTGGCTCAGGTCGCAGCGACGGCAGCGCTTGATGACAAGCAGTATATGGAAAAATATGTGACCGATGTCCAGAACAGCAAGCTGGCGATGCTTGATTTCTTCAGAAAACGCGGGATCACCGCTTTCGACAGCAAGGCAAACTACATCATGGTCCAGCATCCGCATCTGCCGAAACTTCTCGAGGAAATGGAACACGAAAATATTTTCGTCCGTGACAGAAGTTCCTTCAAAATGCTTCCGGGCTTCTTCAGAGTCACTTTGGGCGACCATCTCCAGACCGAAGACTTCCTTGCCAGAATGGATAAAGTCCTCGATAGAGTATAGGACATTTCTGAAACTAAAAATCACGGCCATCTGACAATTTATCAATAAATTTATAAAAATTTTTTGTATATTATAGATACTTGAGTAATATTCCGCGTCTGATTGTGAAGGTGGATCATGGCTTCGGGAATTTTTAACAGGAATCTGCTTCTTATAGTTTCGGGCGGTATTGCGGCCTATAAATCGGTTTATCTTCTGCGCGAACTTACCAAACTCGGGGCAACGGTCCAGGTCGTAGGGACTGCCAACTCTCTCAATTTTGTGGGAAAATCGACGTGGGAAGCTCTTTCAGGAAAAACTCCGCTTTTCGATTCTTTCGAAACTTTCGATTCTTCAAAAATCACTCACATAACTCTTGCCCAGGATGTTGATGCGGTGATCGTTGCTCCGGCGACGGCGAATCTGATTGCAAAAGCGGCATGCGGGATAGCTGACGATCTGGCTTCGACGATCCTTTCTGCGGCGACGGCTCCTGTTCTTTTTGCTCCGGCGATGAATACGGCAATGTTCGAAAATCCTGCGAATCTTGAAAATATCGAGCGGCTGAAAAAACGCACAAATGTTCATTTTGCAGATCCTGAAAGCGGATGCCTTGCCTGCGGAACGAGCGGGAAAGGGCGCATGGCAGAGCCTGAAGAGATAATTTTCAAACTTGAAGAAATTTTCTATCCCGTAAAACACAGCGGCGTGAAGTGGCTTGTTACCGGCGGTGCGACGCGGGAATATCTCGATCCTGTGCGTTTTGTGACGAACGGTTCCTCCGGGAAAACGGGTTTTGCGATATCGGAAGCGGCCTTGAAATCGGGCGGAGAGGTAACTTTCATCGGTGTCAACGCACAGCCGAAGTTCAATCCGGGATATTCTCTGATAAAGACTGTGACTGCAGCGGAAACTGCCGAAACAGTTGAGAAAAACGTGAAAGAAGCCGATATTTTCGTGATGAGTGCCGCTG
>CACZFE010000227.1 GCA_902780365.1 uncultured Spirochaetales bacterium | reverse complement strand
CTCGTTTACGACTGCCCGAACCTCAGCGGCTGGAAAAACATCGAAGTGAGAAAAATGCTCAGCGAGCGCTGGGATATTCCGGTCATCGTCGAAAATGATGCCAGAGTCGCAGGTCTTGCCGAAACAAGGCTCGGTGCAGCTAAAGGTTACAGGCACGTTTTCTACATCACGGTAAGCACAGGGATCGGCGCGGCGATAATCATTGACGGAAAAATCTACCACGGCGCGGACGGTGCGGCTGGCGAATTCGGGCAGATGAAACTGCTTGACGGCTCGATTTTAGAGCAGAAGTTCGCAGGCCCGGCAATCGAAAGGCTTTTCGGCACACCGACAACACAACTTACCGGACTTATTGAGAAAAACGACCCTGGTGCGAAATGCGCCATAAATTATCTCACACACGGAATAGGAACATTTTTAGCGAATATCGCGACCCTTCTCAACCCGCAGATCATCGTTGTCGGAGGCGGAGTTTCGCAGCTCGGAGATCTGATTTTAGACCCGATAAGGGAAAAAGTCGCATCAAAAGCGTTTTCGATCAGCGCTAAAAACGTGAAAATAGTTCCTGCCGCCCTTCACACCGATTCAGGCGCAGTCGGTGCGGCTGAACTGCTTTTTGACTAAATTCAGGAGGAAAGATGTACCGTTTTATCAGTCTTCTCGGAATCGCAGTTTTCATCCTCATCGCATGGCTTTTGAGCGAAAACAGAAAAAAAGTGGACTTCAAGCTCGTAATTTACGGCCTGCTTGTCCAGTTCGTCTTCGCCTTTTTCGTCCTCAAGACCTCGCCCGGAAAAACGATCTTCGACTTCCTCAACAAATGCTTCACAAAAGTCACGAGCTTCACGACAGCAGGCTCGGAATTCGTCTTCGGAGGTCTGCTCGACAAGTTCTCTTTCGCCCTTTCGGTGCTGCCGACTATCATCTTTTTCTCGTCGCTTTTTGCAGTCCTATACTACTTCGGGATTTTGCAGTTTTTCGTCCGCATTTTCGCATGGATTTTCGTAAAAGTCCTTAAAACAAGCGGTGCGGAAAGCCTTTCTGCCGCGGCAAACATTTTCATCGGTCAGACCGAAGCACCGCTTATCGTCAAACCCTACATCAAAACGATGACGAGAAGCGAGCTCATGTGCCTTATGACTGGCGGTCTCGCGACAGTCGCCGGCGGAGTTCTCGCGGCTTACATCCAGATGGGAATAGATGCAGGGCACTTGATTGCGGCAAGCGTTATGAGCGCTCCGGCAGCGATAGTCATGGCAAAGATCATGGTTCCCGAAACCGGAACACCTCAGACCGTTTCCCAAAGCGGAATCAAAATCGAAGTCACCGACAGAAACGTTCTCGATGCGGCAGCAAGAGGTGCGAGCGAAGGCGTTTTCCTTGCAATAAACGTCGTTGCGATGCTTGTTTCATTCATCGCTTTTGTCGCAATGTTCAACTACTTTTTCTCTCTTGTCGGCACATCGATGGAAGAGATTTTAGGCTGGATCTTCAAGCCTTTAGCCTTTCTTATGGGCGTTCCGTGGGAAGAAACATCACAGGTCGGCACTCTCCTCGGACAGAAAACCGTTCTCAACGAGTTCATCGCCTACGATTCTCTCGCCAAAATGAATGCCGATGCCGCAACAATGCTTTCCGAAAGAAGCACTATTATTTCGATTTACGCCCTCTGCGGATTTTCCAATTTCGGTTCTATCGCAATACTTTTGGGCGGGATCGGTGCGATGATCCCTGAAAGAAGAAGCGAAATCGCGTCTCTTGGCATAAAAGCTCTTATCGGCGGCACATTCGCGTGCCTTCTCACTGCGAATATCGCGGGGATATTGATTTAAGTCGTCATCCCTTCTCCCCTCTCTAACCTCATCCCCATCCCTTCTCCAGTGTGGCGAAGGGAGATAATTCGGCGAGGGGAACTCGTTTCATTTGGAATGATGGTTGCTGAGCCTGTCACCGCCGTCTGTCCGCGGAAAAAGATTTTTTGTAATGCTGAGCGCCTCACACCTGTTCCGTTCAGCTTCGGCAAGGATCCTCTTTCTTGTGAATTTAAAAAGCCTTGCGCAAAAAAGAATAAAAGCTGTCGTAACAAGGAAGGACCATACCGTGGCGATTTTTGACAAGAAAGCGAGTGTGTCGTAAGTCCCATGCAGAAAAACGGGGATCAGCCAGATCCTCAGCCTACTCCAGAATGTGCTTTTGTGCCATGAAAAGTGATTTTTGGAATAGTAATATCCCATCGCTATCGCAAACGCGAAATGTCCCGGCACAGCAAACAGGGCACGGGAAGCGCTCATGACAAGCCATGCGGAACCGGATGAAACCACATACATAAGGTTTTCGACACAGGCGAAACCCAGTCCTACGCTGGCAGCATAGACCAAGCCGTCGTAACGCTCGTCGAATTCAGGATTTTTGCGAAGCAGTAGCCAGAGCATCAGCAGTTTCGCACTTTCTTCAGGAACAGCCGCTCCGAAAAAGGATATCTTTGCTGCCTCTGCCAAAGTTCCTGGATCTTTCGTGAACAGTCCGAGTAACATCAGCGGCGTTGAAATCAGGGTCGACACAAAAGTCGACAGGACTCCATAGAAAAAGCCCTTGAAAACCATGCGTTTCGGCTCGGGATTGAAGTCTTTGCTGTAAACATAGTAAAGCAGGATCAGTCCCGGCAATATCGCTGCAACTACGACTATCCACATATTATTTAACTATTCCGAAATATTTGCGATTTCATTGATTTTGGGTGCAACGATC
>CACZFE010000226.1 GCA_902780365.1 uncultured Spirochaetales bacterium | reverse complement strand
ATGTATGTGCGACTGCCGAAAACTCTACCGGGCTATGCCTGCCTGGAGAAGGAGACGACCAAGGCTATTCATGCGAATGTAAATACGGATATGTCTGGGACGGCGCAAAACTGAAATGTGTGATCTGGGAAAGTGACGAATAAATCTCCGAACTATCCCTCAAACACTCTGATTACAAGCTTTTAATCACCGCCGATATCCCGTAAAGGGGAACATTCAGGACGGTTTTGTTCAATTATCTTGATAAAAGTGTCAATAAAACACATTTTTATCTTGATAAAAGTGTTGCTGAGACACAAAAAACTCAACTTAACTGAATGTCACATAGGGCATTCTCTGCAAATTTTTGCAATTACACCGTAATTAACCCACTCACACAATGGAAAACCGTTAAATTTTGCCGAAAAATTCATGGGAAACCGTTAAATTTTTCAAGAATTTTCTTGGAAAACCGTTAAGTTTGTGATATTTTGGTTGTAATTTCAGCTCTTTTTGCTTTTTAGAGAGGATGGGCTCATGTTAGTCAGGAAAATAGAAAAAATTCTGGAGAAATTTTTCGATAAAAAAAACAGAAAAACACTGCTTGTGACAGGGGCGCGTCAGGTCGGAAAAACTTACACGATCGAGCGTTTTGCAAAAGAGCATTTCAAGCACTATGTGAAGATAAACTTTATCGAGAACAAAGAGGCTGTTTCGATTTTCGAAAATGTTTCCGATGCGAAAGAGCTGCTTCTTCGCATTTCTGTTTTTGCCGGAGATGATCTCGTTCCGAACGAAACAGTTGTGTTTTTTGACGAAGTTCAGGAGTGCCGTGAAATTGCGACAGCGGTGAAGTTTCTCGTTGAAGAGGGGAGTTTCCGATACATTCTTAGCGGCTCGCTTCTCGGCGTAGATCTCAAGGACATCCGCTCGGTTCCTGTCGGATATATGGACATAGTTGAAATGTATCCGCTTGATTTCGAGGAATTTTTGACAGCAAACGGTGTTTCGCAGAGAGTTTTCGATGCTCTGCGCGATGCATTCGAAAACAAAACACCTGTTGATCCGGTGGTCCACAGCAAACTTATGGAGTTTTTCCGGCTTTATCTCGTTGTCGGCGGAATGCCTGCTGTCGTGCAGAAGTATCTCGACACGAACAACATTGCTGAAGTTGTTGACGAGCAGAAAAGTATCGTCACGCTCTATAAAAAGGATATCGCAAAATACGATCCGGCAAACAAGCTTTATCTTGAAGATATTTTTGAACTTATTCCGAGCGAACTGAATGCTAAAAACAAGCGGTTTTTATTGAAAAACCTTAATGAAAACCAGCGTTTTTCAAGATTTGCGAACAGTTTTCTCTGGCTTAAGGATGCAGGTGTCGCACTTCCGGTTTTTTGTGTCAGCGAGCCGAAGACACCACTTCTTCTTTCAAAAACCACGAACCTTTTCAAACTTTTTCTGGCTGACACCGGACTTCTCGCAAGTATGTATATGAACGGCATTCAGAGGAAAATCCTCGCGAACGAGCTCGACATTAATTTTGGCTCGGTATATGAAAACGTCGCGGCGCAGGAACTCAAAGCTCACGGTTTCGATCTCTATTATTTCAACAGCAAAAAACAGGGAGAACTTGATTTTGTAATCGAACAGAACGGTGAAGTTGTGCCGGTAGAGATAAAATCGGGCAAAGATTACGCAAAACACGCAGCCCTCAGCAATGTGTGCAAAAATCCTGATTACGGAATCAGAAACGCTTTCGTTTTCCATAACGGCAACGTAGAACAGAACGGAAAAATAACATATTACCCCGTTTATATGCTGATGTTTGTCAAAAATGCAGAAGTTGATGAAAATTTCGTTTATAAAATAGATTCGGATATTTTGAAGTAAAAAAGGAGGATTAAATGAGAAGATTTTTTGTGGTTTTCGCGCTTTCAGTTCTGTTTTTCGCAGTTTCGTGCGGCGGTTCGCAAAATGCTGAAAACGACGACAATACCCTTCTGCCGGATGAAGATGTGACGGATGTTGATGAAAACGACGAAGATAATGATGAGGAGCCTGACGAAAGAGCTGATACGGATGAAGGAAATCCCTGCGACCCTAATCCGTGCAAAGATATGGAACATTCCACAGGCAAGTGCATCCGCAATGTTAATGGAGATAAATACCAATGCGAATGTGTGGAAAATGCAGTTTGGGATGGGTACAGCTGGGAAAAGAAATGTATTACACCGTGTGACCCTAATCCGTGCGAAAATGAGGAACTTTCGACAGGAGTGTGCAACATTGTCGACTATTCAGACGAGTTTTATAAATGTGAATGCGTGGAAAAAAACCACTATTGGTGTCAGGGAAGATGTACAGACGGCTCAGACGGTTCCTGTAATTAACCGCGACTATTCCTCAAACACCCTGATTATTTCCTGAGCAGCCTTGCGGCCTGATGAAATTTAAATGAAAAGCATCGAACAGCCGTCGGATTTGCGCTAAAACTCGAATGTCACTTCGTAATTATGTTCTTTGTAGGAAACTTTTACACCTTTGATTGCAGTGATTTCTTCTTCCGATTTGCCTTCATAAACCATCGGCATGACGTGGCAGCATCCGGCACACTTGGCTGTAACATCGGGTTCTTTGTCATGTTCTTTCACGGTGACTTCAAGAATGTTGTCTTTCACACCGCCTGTTTCATAGCCGAATTCCCAGTCGTCACCACACGGAAATTCTCCGTACCATTCGAAAAGTTCGTGATGCTGCATGAGATCAACCGGATCAAAATCCGCACCGTTGCCGCAGCTTAAAAACATGAAAACCGCTGAAACAGCAACTAATAAAAGTGATTTTTTCATGATAGCCTCCATTAAATAATTATTCTTTCGGGCAGTTCAGATCAGCCCTTTCAATACATTTCCATTCGGAAAAAAACCAAAAAAACCGCGTTATGATACGAAAAAAAACGGAAAAGTGAAAAGCTCAGAAAATTTATCGGCTGATTCAGACAACTCTGCACAAAAAATTTTTGCAATCTCCGGAAAGCGGATTATCATACAAAACAGGAATTGTATTCCGAAATTGTATAAAAACCGGAGACGAAGCATGATTAAAAGAACGGCAGTTTCAAGAATTGAAGAGCTTTCAAAGCATTTTCCTGTAATTATGGTCTGCGGAGCAAGACAAACCGGAAAAACGACTTTGCTCAAAGAATTCGCCCGAAAAAACGGGAAGATCAATTATGTGACACTCGATTATCCGGTATTGAAGCAGCTTGCTAAGAGCGATCCCGAACTTTTTCTTCAGCAGTATGAAACACCTCTCATAATTGACGAAATCCAATATGCGCCGGAACTTCTTCCTTTTATTAAAATTAATGTCGACAGAAAAAATACTTCAGGCCAGTATTTTCTGACAGGTTCGCAGATGTTTCACGCAATGAAAAACGTGAGC
>CACZFE010000225.1 GCA_902780365.1 uncultured Spirochaetales bacterium | reverse complement strand
CGGTCGCTGTCGTCCTTGTCGTTCTTGCAGTTCTTATGATCATAGAAGGCTGCAAGAAAATCGGTTCGGCTAAAAATGTTCCGATCGCAAAAGGTATAACCAAAAAAGACTGATCTTTTTAATAATTTCCTGGAGTTCAAATGTTTACGGCTCAAATAATCATCTACATTCTTCTCGGTTTTGCTGCTGAAATGATAGACGGTTCGCTCGGCATGGGCTACGGCGTAAGTTCCAACACATTTTTGAGGACTGCCGGCGTTCCGAGCGCGATATCAAGCGCATGCGTCCACGTTTCCGAGATCTTCACGACTCTCATTTCGGGGCTTTCGCACCTCAAAATGAAAAATGTCCACAAAGGACTTTTTTTCCGTCTTCTTTTCACCGGAATTTTAGGCGGGATCGTCGGCGCCTATCTCCTTGTCAACTTTGAAAAAAGGGAACTCGATATCATTATTGACATCTATCTTCTTGTCATGGGCGGATTTATTTTTTCAAAGATATTCAGAAAGCTCGGGAAACCGCGTGAATACGGCAACTACACGATCCCGCTCGGTTTCGCAGGCGGTTTCACAGATGCAATGGGCGGCGGCGGCTGGGGCCCGGTCGTAACAAGCACGCTTTTAGCTTCAGGTCACGATGTTCCGAGAACCATCGGCACGGTCAATACGGCTGAGTTTTTCGTGACGATCGCCGAAACCACGACTTTTGTCGCAATGATAGGCGACTTCAAAAACTACACGCAGATTATCGTCGGTCTCATCATCGGCGGAATGATAGCGGCTCCGCTCGGTGCGTATCAAATCTTTCCGAAAAATCAAAAGACTGACTAATTCTATTTACTGAACAATATTAAAGGTGTTTGAAACTTCTGATCCCTGTGAATACCATCGGGATACCGTGCTCGTTGCAGGCATCGATCGACTCCTGGTCACGAACCGATCCGCCGGGCTGGATTATCGCAGTAATGCCTACTGAAGCCGCTCTATCAACGCAGTCTCTGAACGGGAAGAAAGCATCGCTTGCCATTACGCAGCCTTCGACCGGAGACTGAGCTTTCTTGATCGCGATATCAAGAGAGTCTATCCTCGACATCTGCCCTGCTCCGACACCGACCGTAGCGCCGTTTTTTGCGATAAGGATCGCGTTGCTCTTTATGAATTTGACCATGTTCTGCGCGAAAAGGAGCTCTTTGATCTGCTCCGGAGTCGGCTTTTTCTCGGTCACGAACTGAAGGTCTGACTCTGTGATGACGCGTCTGTCCGCCGTTTCGACAAGGACTCCGCCCGAAATTTTCTTAAGTTCGATATCCATGTCGAAATTCTGCGCGAATTCGCCCACTTCGACAAGTCTGATGTTTTTCTTTTTGCTAAGAAGTTCCTTCGCCTCGGCTGAGAAAGCGGGTGCAACGATAGCTTCGACAAAAAGTTCTTTCATTATTTTTGCGGTTTCAAGATCGAGAGTCTTGTTGACAGCGATGATCGATCCGAAAGCGCTGACAGGATCGCACGCAAGAGCTTTCGTGTAGGCTTCGGTCAGAGTAGAAGCGACCGCAGCGCCGCAAGGATTCGTGTGTTTTACTATCGCGACTGCAGGCTCGGTGTAGCCGCAGACGATGTTTTTCGCCGCTTCGAGATCCATGTAGTTGTTGAAGGAAAGCTGCTTTCCGTGAAGCTGCTCTGCAAGCGCGAGAGTTCCTTTTCCCGCCTCGCTGTCAATGTAAACAGAGGCTTTCTGGTGCGGGTTTTCGCCGTAGCGGAGAGTCTCTTTCTTAACGAACTGCATCGACAAGAATTCGGGGTCCTCGCTAACTTTTTCACCGCAGCAGTCTACTGTCGAAAGATATGAAGCAATGTAGCTGTCATAAGCCGCGGTGAGCCTGAAAGCCTTGGAAGCAAGCTTAAAGCGCGTTTCGAGCGAAATTTCGCCGTCAGATGCCTTCATTTCGTCAAGAACCATATTGTAATCATCGGGAGATGTGACGATCGCGACATCCTTGAAGTTTTTCGATGCGCTGCGGACCATTGAAGGACCGCCGATATCGATGTTTTCGATGATATCGGCAAAAGATTTGCCGCTTTCGACCGTCTTTTTGAAAGGATAGAGGTTTACAACGACCATGTCGAACATCGTGATGCCGTGATCCGATGCGGCTTTCATGTGGTTTGCATCGTCTCTGCGAGCCAGGATCCCGCCGTGGATTTTCGGATGAAGCGTCTTAACGCGGCCGTCCATCATTTCGGGGAAGCCGGTATAATCCTCGATTTTTGTTACATTTATTCCGTTTTCAGCGAGCATTTTGCAGCTTCCGCCGGTAGAAAAGATTTTAACACCGGCTTTTTCAAGCTCTGATGCAAAACCGACAAGATTGGTCTTGTCAAAAACACTGATGATAACATTCTTGATTTTTGCCATTGAATCCTCCTTTTTCAATAAAAAATCACGGGATTTTACTCTGAATCAAATTGATTTCAACAAATAGCGCGCCATTGTCGTTCTTTTTGATTAAGTTCGATGCGCCGGAATTCAGGATCGTTCTTATCGATTTACCTTTCTTTTCCCTGTTCTGTCAAGCAGGAATAGCCCTAAAACAATGTAGTTCAGCCAGAGAAACCAGTTGCCTAACTCAAGGTATATTGTAGTTCTGTTGTAAACAGGAATTTTGCGGTTTATCGTGGTTCTTTCAAGGAATTTTGTCGCATCTTCAATAGTTCCGTCAGGGAGAATGACCTCGCTGATGCCGACATTTGCGCTTCTTACGATCGTTCTGCCGGTTTCGACCGCGCGGAAAGGATAGAACATCCCGTGCTGGAAGGTTTCACTCGAATTGCCGAACCATGCGTCATTACTGATGTTGACTAAGATTTCCGCACCGTTTTTCACGAATCCAGCAACATTTTCGCTGAAAGTTCCGTCGTAACAGATGAGTATCGATGCTTTGAAAGTGCCGTAATCATAAACTGTGTATTCTGTACCGCGGACAAAATCGCCGAGATTGCCCGGAACAAGTATCGAAAGACCGATAGAACGGAGAAATTCGCTGTAAGGCAGGTATTCACCGAACGGCGCAAGTTTGATTTTCTTGTATATTTTGCGGATCTTACCGTCCTGGACAAAGCCTGCGGCATTGAAAAAGCTGAGTTCTTCTCTGTCGACCATGTCCATTCCGACGATCTGGTTCGGAAAGTTGTAGGCTCTCGTAAAGTAACGCTCCATGACATAGTCGAAGTTGTCGAAACCTATCGGGATTCTTAGCGGCATCGCAGCTTCGTGCCAGACAACAAGGTCAGTGTCGCGGTCGAAAGTATTGAGCTGGTCGATAAAGACCCTGAGCATTTCAAAGACATTTTCTTCTTTCGCATTGATGTCATACTGGTTTATCGCAGGCTGCATAAGTCCGACTTTTATCTCTTTAACAGGTGTTTCCGACTTGAATGAAATCATCTGAAAAGCCGAATAGGAAAGCAGAAAAACAAGGACAACTGCAAGCACCATGCCCTCTTTTTTATTATGTTTTCTGAAAATCAGAGTGTAGAAATAAAGCGAGATCCAGACTATCATGAACGAAATTATGTAGACAGAACCGAGCGAAG
>CACZFE010000224.1 GCA_902780365.1 uncultured Spirochaetales bacterium | reverse complement strand
TTCCGTATTCAGCGATGAACATAGCGATCGTGCCGCCGCCGCCGAGGTCGACTCTTCCGAGTTCAGCAGTCTGCCAGCGCGCGTCGTCTTTGTTGAAAGCAGCTCTGCATTTTGCAACGAACTCAGCGTGTGCTTCGTTGGAGTTTCCTTTGCCGCCAGCACCCGTGAATTTCGTGAGGCAAACGCCCCAGCCTACTTTGCCTGCGTTCATTGATTCAAAAGCGCCTGCCCATTCAGGTTCGATACCTGCATTGACGTCGGATGAAAGGAATCTGCTGTTTGCAAGAGATTCGATGAGTGTGTTGTAGTCGCCTTTTCCGTAAAGGTTTATAAGTTTGTTGACAGCTCTTTCAAGAATGTTGGAGTTTGCACCGGCATTGCCTTTCGAGCCGATTTCTTCTTTGTCGAAGAACATCGCAAACTTGTTTTCCTTCGTTTTGCCTGCATCGAAAATTGCCTGAAGAGCACTGTAAGCACAGATCCTGTCGTCCTGGCCGTGAGCACCGACGAAACTTCTGTCGAAGCCGACATCTCTTGCCTTTCCTGCCGGAACAAGCTGAAGTTCAGCCGAAACGAAATCTTCCTCTTTGAAACCGTATTTTTTGTAGAGGAAATCAAGAATAGCGAGTTTTACGCTGTCTTTGTCATATTTGAAAGAGTAAGGAATCGAACCGATGAGAATGTTCATGTTCTCGCCTTCGATAACCTTTCTTGCGCCTTTTTCCATCTGCTCCTGAGCAAGGTGCGGAAGAAGATCGTTGATTGTGAAAACCGGATCGTTTTCGTCTTCGCCGACAACAACGTTAACCGTTTTGCCTTCTTCGGTGATAACTACGCCGTGAAGCGCGAGAGCTCTCGTAACCCACTGATATTTCTTGATTCCGCCGTAGTAATGAGTTTTGAAGTAAGCCATATCCTCTTTTTCGTAAAGCGGATAGCCCTTGAGATCAAGTCTCGGAGTGTCAATGTGCGAACCGACCATGAGCCAGCCTTTGCTGAAATCGGTGTGGTTGATTTCTGCAAGAACACATGCAACGTTGTCGAAGTTTATGAAGATCTTCTTGTCGTTCTTTGTTGCGTTTTCGATGTTTTTGTAACCTTTCGCTTTCGCAAGCTCGAAAATCGTGCTGACAGCTTCACGCTCGGTCTTGGCATCCGTGAGGAATTTCTTGTAGCCTTCAGCGAAGTTCATGATTTCTTTCATTTTAGCTTCGTTGATGCCGTCCCAGCCTGATTTTTTGGAATAGGTCAGGGTCTTCGGATCGAATTTTTCGGCTTTCTTTGCCGCCTTCTTTTCTGCCATTTCAAACTCCTAAAAAACGGTTAGTAAAAAACAAAACGGCATATTATAGCCATCTGAAAAAAAAATAGTAATTTTTTTACTTATTAAATTTTGGGGGAATTATTTTGCAGAAAGTGTTTACGCTATCTCACACACCTGATATTTGATCTGTTGTTATCGTTACTCACTATACCTGAATAAAAATCCACATTCCATGCCGGACCGTCGTTATTGGTGGAGGACAAAAACCGGTTTCCCTCACTGTATCGCGACATGTCCGGAAAATCAGAATACGGAGACATCCGCCTGTCGTAATTCAGCAGTGAAGCGAGTTCGTTTTTATTCGGCAGCCTCCAATCGGAATATCCGGCATAATCCAGCTCTTCGCAATATTTCAGCGCGGCAGTCCAATAATTCAGCGCAGCAGTCCAATCGCATGTGAAACCGCCTTCTTTCTGCCACATCAAACCTGAAGTGAGATCAGTGACGACTACATCTCCGTTCACTGTTTCCGATACAAAAACAGACTGAGCCATCCGGCGGCCGTGAACACAAATTACTTTTGCTCCTTCAGATTTCACCCTGGATTTTATTGATCCGTTGACCGGGTTAAATACCCACGCAACACTCCCGTTCCTGCTTTTTGAAGTCCAAAGTTGGTGATCTTCCGTTGTCATACCGGTCATATTTGTAAAAATCGCAGTGTCTATTGTCGGACGATATTTGCCGGAGTCAACGATAGTCAGCAACTCATTAGGTGCAGGGACTCGCCAGCCGCTGCTGTAACCGGCATAATTCAGAGTATTACAGTAATTCAAAGCATCTTCAAAAACATATCCTCCTGTTATTTCCTGCTGCCACTCCAATCCGGTGTTGTTGTCCATGATGATGTTCTGTCCGGAGATTGTTTTTACCGTAAAACTATGTTGTCTGCAGACTCCGGCTTCCGCATACTGAGCATCCTGACCAAAAAAATCCTCTTCTTCAGAAGACGGACATGTGATCATCTGGTGATTGTCGTTGTAACAAATACTCAGTCCGGTGCATATTTCAGCGAGACTCGGCGGTTTTGTGTCAACACAGCCGTTTTCAGTATCCCACCAGTAATATCCGTCGGAGCATCCGCATAAATAACGTGTTTCGGATAATGAAGTGCACTCTCCTGTAGAATTTGCAAGATTTCCGCAAGGATTCGGATCACACGGATTGGCGGGGTTGAGATCACGTCCACCGGTGACACAACGGACAGCACGAAGGGAACTTGAGGATGTAGACACACTGCCGTCTTCGAAATATACTATCCAAGGCGATATGTTTGTCTCGAAAGGGTTAGTGCTTGTCGAGGCATAGTTAAATTGATATAAGGTGGAGCTCCAAAATATGCTGCCGAAACCGCCCGGCACATCGGGGAAATCTGAATACGGAGCTTCAGTCTTGTCGTAGTTAAGCAACGATGCCAGCTCGTTTTTGTTTGGCAGACGCCAGTCGTCACGACCGGCATAGACCAGTTCTTCGCAATATCTTAAAGCGTCATTCCATCCTT
>CACZFE010000223.1 GCA_902780365.1 uncultured Spirochaetales bacterium | reverse complement strand
AAGCGAGGTTCCGCCGATAATGAGCATATCTGCCGATGAAATTGCGTTTACCGCCTTTGTGACGGCATCAGCCGGAAGCTGCTCTTCGTAAAGTGTTACGTCGCAGCGTACTATTCCGCCGCATTCGCATCGCGGGATCTGTTCTTTCGATTCAAAAATATAGTCGGCGGGATATTTTTTTCCGCATTTCGAGCAGTAGTTGCGCGTTGTCGTGCCGTGGATCTCGTAAACGTTCTGACTTCCCGCTTTCTGGTGAAGTCCGTCGATATTCTGCGTTACGACAGCTTTGAGTTTGCCGCGCTTTTCAAGTTCGGCAAGAAAGTAGTGTGCCGCGTTCGGTTTTACGTTTCTCGCATCCATTTTCTGCCTGTAGAACTCGAAAAATACGTCAGGGTGATCCTCTAAGCAGCTGTGGCTTAAAAGATATTCAGGGCGGTATTTTTCAAACTGGACGTCGTGCTGGTTGTATAAGCCGTCCTTGCTTCTGAAATCTGGAACGCCGCTCTCGGTCGAAACGCCGGCTCCGCCGAAAAAGACGATGTTCTCGGATTCTTCAATAAAATCTCTCAATTTTTTGATTTTTTCGTCCATTTTATCCCTCCGGTTTCAGTCAAAAGTCCCGTGATGTTACACGGGAACCTCAAGAATTTCAATTTATCGCCCGCCGCAAAAATAATGTCGAAATATCGAAATTTCGAAATATCGATATATCGAAAGGCGGCGAACCGTTATTATCGATTAGGATCGTTATTGGCGATGTCACTTGAAATTCTTGAAATTTCCGTGTAACATCGCCGGACTTTTGCTTTTCCCCGGAGGTGAAAATGGACGGGCAACAAAATATAAAAGAAGGAATACACAAGCTGAAGCGGACGGTGCTCGTTGTTGACGACGAGCTTATCAACCGCGAACTTTTGGGCATGATACTGCAGCAGAAATACGATGTCATCTATGCGGAAAACGGCAGAAAGGCGATCGATATCGTCAGGAGGATCCCTGGCAGGATATCGCTGGTGCTTCTTGATCTTCTGATGCCGGAAGTCAACGGCTACGAAGTCCTCAAAGCAATGCAAGCCGATCCGAAGCTGAGGAAAATCCCTGTCATCGTTCTCACATCCGAGAAAAATGCCGAAGTAGAAAGTCTTCAGCTCGGTGCGACAGATTTTATTCCGAAACCTTACAATATGCCCGAAGTCATCATGGCGCGCGTTCAGCGTTCCATTGAGCTCGCTGAGGACAGCGACATCATTTTGGCGACTGAAACAGACCGTCTTACCGGACTTTACAACAAGGATTTCTTTTTTCAGTACTGTACCAAAAGCGATATCTACGTTCCCGGAAGGCAGATGGATGCGATCGCTGTCAATGTTTCGCGCTTTCACCTTGTCAACGAACTCAAGGGAAGGGCTTTCGGTGACAAAATTCTCTGTGCCCTCGCCGATGAGATCAAATATTTTGCTTTCCAGAGCGAAGGCCTTGCAGGACGAGGAGGTTCAGACCTTTTCTTAGTCTATCTGCCTCACTGTGACTCGCACAGGGATTTTCTCGAGAGCATAAGCGACGCTGCGGCAGAGATCGCCGGAGAAGGAAAAATCAATCTGAGGATGGGCGTTTACCAGAATGTCGATTTTTCTGTCAGCATGGAAGAACGTTTCGACAAAGCGAACATCGCATGCAACCTGCTTCGGAAAAGCGCTTCGGAACACTATGCGCTGTATGACTCAAACCTGCATGAGAAGGAGCTTTTCGCGGAGAAACTCATTCACGAGGTCGATGATGCGCTTGCCGAAGACCAGTTCAAAGTCGTATATCAGCCGAAATTCAACATAAAAGGGGAAGAACCGCGTCTTTGCAGTGCCGAAGCCCTTGTCAGATGGCACCATCCCGAGCTTGGAACGATAAGCCCTGGGATTTTCATCCCGCTTTTTGAGGAAAACGGTCTGATCAACAAGCTCGATAAGTATATTTGGCGCGAAGTGGCACGGCAGATAAAGTTATGGAAAGACAAATTCGGCATGACAGTTCCTGTTTCGGTCAACGTTTCGCGTATTGATCTGCTTGCTCCGGATTATGAGAAAAATATGGTCGAACTGGTGCTTGACAACTCGCTTCAGCCCTCGGATATGCTGCTTGAAATTACAGAGTCGGCTTACACCGAGAGTTCTGACCGCATAATCGAGATAGCCCATTCGCTGAGAGAGCGCGGTTTCAAACTTGAAATGGACGACTTCGGTTCAGGCTATTCCTCGCTCAATATGCTTGCCGCTTTGCCGATAGATGCGCTCAAACTCGATATGAAATTTGTCCACCGCATCTGCGATAACGCGAAGGACCTGAGGATGGTCCAGCTTATGATAGAAATCGCGGATTTCCTTAATGTTCCCGTTATCGCTGAAGGTGTCGAGACCGAGGAACAGTACAGGCTTTTAAAGGAAAACGGCTGCGACATAATCCAGGGATACTATTTCTCGAAGCCGCTTACGGCCGAACAATTTTCCGAAATGATAGAAAAAGAGGGGAGAAAGAGATGCTGACGATCGAAAAACTTAAAGATTTCGGCGCGAATGTCGAAGAAGGCGTCGCGCGTTGCATGGGACTTAACGATTTTTACCTTAAACTCGTGAATATGGCTGTTCCGGACGAACAGCTGAACGCGCTTGAAGCGGCACTTGTGAAAAAAGATCTTGACACTGCGTTTGAAGTGGCGCACGCACTCAAAGGAATGTACGGAAACATCTCACTCACCCCGATCTACAAACCGCTCAGCGAAATGACGGAACTTCTCCGCAGCCGCACCGATACGGACTATTCAGCACTTCTCGAAGAAGCAAAAAAAC
>CACZFE010000222.1 GCA_902780365.1 uncultured Spirochaetales bacterium | reverse complement strand
TTCGCCTTCCTTTACTTCCGGTTTTTTCGTGATGAGTTCTCTGTCGCCGTAGTTAAGGTATGCGACCCACATGAGCGGGGTCCTTTTCTGCTCGTCCTGCTGGTTTACAGTTTTTGCGTCCTTACCGATAATTTCTTTTATCTTGTCGATGTTGTCCTGAATTATCGGAGAAACGAGCGGGCTTTCCTCGACATCACCGCGGAGCTGGTCGAAACCGAGTTTTACGATGAAAGCGAAAACGAGACCTGCGATCATAAGGATAAGACCGTCTTTAAGTATTGCTTTGTAGTTTACATTCTTTTTAGCCATGATTCCCTCCTTATGCCTCTGCTTTTGCTTCTTCTTTCGGCGCTTCCGCAGGAGCAGCTTCAGTGTTGTCCTGGGTGAGCGTTCTCTTGAGTGCGACTACCGCGATCGGGCTGATGATAGCCAGAGCGAAGTAGATCATCCACATAAATTCAGGGCTTTCGAGGTATTCGATGTTTCCTGTTTCGATCTTAGCCTTTACGCCGTCGTAGCAGAGACTTGCGATAAGAAGTCCGCTGACGAAGCCGTTGATAGGCCTTGCGATGAACATCGGAAGAGCCGAAAGTCCCATGTAGGAAGCAACTTTATCCTTCGGAGCGACAGATGCGACGTATTCGGTGAATCTGGGTGAGAAAATAAGTTCACCGACTGCAAAAACGAGGATCTGCGCGATGATTACGAATCTGTAAGCCTGGTCAAGGTTGTTGATTCCGGGGATCGCAAGGAACCATTCGCCGGGGAAAGCGAGGAAAAGAAGCGAAAGTGCGGAAAGTGTCATGCCGACAACCAGAAGTTTAACGATATTGAACTTGCCGATGAAATTCATCGTGAGGGCAAGACCGACCGTGATAATGAGCGGGTTGAGCGAGTTGACAGCGCCGAGCTGGAAGTCTGCAAACATCGTTCTAAGGTAATATTTCGGCATAACCATCGTCTGGTGTGTGAAAACAAGACGGACACCGAGAGTGAGGCAGAGGAAGAGAACGAGTTTCTGGAAAGCTTTTTCTTTCCATACTTCCGCGAAGATTTTGAGCGGGGTTTTGACTTCGCCGCTGCCGTCGTCTTCATCCTTTTCTTCCATGTTGTCCTCGTTGATGAGGAATGCACAGAGGAAGCAGATTGCGCTCATTACGAAACCGAACGTGAAGATCGCAAGGTTGCCTTTAACAGGACCAAGTGCGTTTCTGAAACCGTCGCAGACCGCAACACCGGCAAGCATAGCGCCGATGTTCATGATGAGGTAGTAAAGGTTGAAACCCTTACCGCGGTTGTCCTTGTTCGTGAAGTGACGAAGAGCAGTACTTGTGATCGTTACAAGCATTGCCGTGCCGAGTGCCATGATAAAAAGAAGTCCGCCGATCGAATACTGGAGCATTTTTCCTTCTATAAGTCCGGGGAAAACGCCCATTCCCAAGCGGCTGATCATAAGCAGGATCGTCGCGAAAAGGAACGATTTCTTGTCGCCGATAACGTCACAGATCGAGCCTACAGTGAACATGAAAGCCGTGATGAACAGGAAGAAGTAACCCTGCCATGCTCCGGCTTCGTAGTCGCTGAAACCTACGTTGTCTGTGAGGAACATCGAAAGAATAATGATGACCGAGAAATAAGAAAGACCGTCAAAGAACTGGATGGCGTTTACCAACCAGAACTCTTTGTTGAAACCACCTAAAGTTTTTGCCATAAAACACCTCCTAAAAAAAAACGGCGCAGTTTCCTCAAAAACGGCAATTAAGTCAAAAAAAATGTTTGTTTCAATAAGAATTTTTTGGGAGATTCGGAACAGTTTTATTAGAATTCAGCGTTTTTCGGAGTTCTCGGGAACGGGATGACGTCGCGGATGTTCTGCATTCCGGTGATATACATTATCATGCGCTCAAAGCCGAGACCGTAGCCTGCGTGCGGGTTCGAGCCGAATCTGCGGAGATCGAGATACCACCAGTAATCCTCTTTTTTAAGTCCGAGTTCCTGGATACGCGCAAGAAGTCTGTCGTAACGCTCCTCTCTCTGGCTTCCGCCGATGATTTCGCCGACACCGGGAACCAAAAGATCCATAGCTGCAACTGTCTTGTTGTCCTCGTTCATACGCATATAGAAAGCTTTGATCTCTTTCGGGTAGTCGATGACGAAAACCGGTTTTTTGATAAGTTCTTCGGTGAGGTATCTCTCGTGCTCTGTCTGAAGGTCGCAGCCCCAGTCGACCGGATATTCGAACTGTTTGCCCGACTTTTTGAGAAGCTCTATCGCTTCGGTGTATGTGATTTTGCCGAAATCGGAATCTTTAATGAAATTCAGCCTTTCGAGCAAAGTTTTGTCAACGAAACTGTTGAAGAATTCCATCTCTTCCGGAGCTTTTTCAAGAACAAAGTTGATGATGTATTTGACCATGTCCTCGGCAAGTTTCATGTCGTCGTGGATGTCCGCGAAAGCGATTTCGGGTTCGATCATCCAGAATTCGCTTGCGTGACGCTGCGTGTAGGAGTTTTCGGCTCTGAAAGTGGGGCCGAAAGTGTAGACGTTCCTGAACGCCGCGCAGTAGTTTTCAACTGCAAGCTGACCGGAAACGGTGAGGTTCGTCGCCTTTCCGAAGAAATCTTCGCCATAGTTGATGCTGCCGTCGTCTTTTTTCGGCAGGTTGTTGAGGTCAAGCGTCGTGACCTGGAACATTTCGCCCGCACCTTCGCAGTCGCTGCCGGTGATTATCGGCGTGTGGACGTAAACGAAGCCTCTTTCCTGAAAGAATGAATGGATCGCGAAAGCGACAAGGCTGCGGATTCTGAAAACCGCGTTGTAAATGTTCGCTCTCGGTCTGAGAT
>CACZFE010000221.1 GCA_902780365.1 uncultured Spirochaetales bacterium | reverse complement strand
ATCTTGAAAAGCCTGAAGAAATCTACGATAGTGATCTGTTTGATACCTACATGATAGTCACCGCGGTAGCGACATATCATGGTAGTGTCATAACGCACGTTCTCACCCGGAAGGAGCCTGCCGTAGACAAGACATCTATCTCCGGGAAGAAGAACCTTGAATTCCGTGAGCTTTTCTTCTTTGACGGCCGTAAACTCAGCCGGTCCGAAGATCATTACCTCTTCGCCCAATATCTCTGAATAGACTTCGTTCATGTATTCAAAAGGACTCTTCGGAGAAGAAACAACCGGAGCGGATTTGACTTTAAAAGCGGCAGGAAGGCAGTAAGGATTCTTATAAGCGTTCTTAAAGCCTTTGTTATCAGTGATCTTCACCATTCCCGGGCAGTCGTATTCGCTCATCACATACCTGACTCCGAGGAGCGAATCCGCAGGGATCAACGGCGATGCCGTAACCGTTATCGTCTCGCTGTGAAAAGGATATCCGAGCTTTGCAAGGAATGTTCCCTGCTGCACGTAAGACTGCGTTTTGTTGGCATAGCTGTCGGCACGGACCACCCTGTAGAACCTGTAGGGCCCTGAAGAATCCTGGGCGCCGAGGATATTGAAAGGACTGCTCAGGAAAGTCGAGCCGAAAAGTTTTGAATCCGCCATGATCGTATCGGCCTGAGAAGCGGTTCCGACAAGCGCATTCTTCTTAGGTGTCGAAGTCTGGTCGCCGACCATATATCCGAACGAATCATAGGACATAGAGTTGATCTCATCCACCAGATTGAACGCAAGGGCATGGGCGAACTGAGCCGATTCATTGTCGAAAATGACATCCATCGAATGGGCGTGGAAAGCCATATATCCGAGCATCGCCGTTGTGAAAATGAAAATCGAAATCATAACTTCTATGAGAGTGAAAGCTTTGATTTTATTCATCTTTTCCCCCACTATATATTCAGCGGATTAGCCGCAGAAGCAGTAAAAATCGAATCACTGTAAGAATCGGCGAAAGCCGAGCAGACAAAATATTCACCCGATTTATCGATATCGATCCTGTACCAGATGGAACTGCCGCCGGAATTGTCGATCCTGGAGCGGAGGACCAGACTCATTACAAGCTGCCGCAGAGGATTGTCTTCGCCGCCGCATTTCGCCGGCGTAAGACTCGGGAAAGTGTCCTCTTTCGTTTTTACGAGACCGTTTGAATTGAAAACGAGCCTTCTCGTAAAACCTTCGGATTCAGTGTCACCGTTCATCATTTCTATCGAAATCGTGTCCGGAAGCAGATTTTTCTTGAGAAGTTCCGCATTCTGCCAGCTGCCGGCCGTGTTCGCCATATCCTTTTTCTGGTAGACCGAATAGTCGTTCAATCCGAAGACGATGGCCGTCTGGAGCCTGATCCCGAGGTAGACGTTCATTTCACCGCCTTCCGGTTCGCCGGTCTCATCGTTGACTTTCACCGGAATTTTGATGACTCCGTTCGTATCGTCACCTACGACAGTGTATCCGGCTACCGATCTCGCCTTCGAGAAATCGGAAATAATCTCAAGCACCGCCTGAAGTCCCCTGTTCCTCGCATTCCACATCTGGACTTTGGGAACGGCGACAGTCGCGATTATCGTCAGAATCCCCATCGCGATCATCAGCTCGATCAATGAAAAACCTTTTGTCTTTCTCACTTCAGCCTCCGTCAAAAATCAACTCGATTTTTTATTATAAATACAATTAAATTTCGTCCGCCTGTGTAGAAAAGAACGCCGGACTTTACCCAAAAGCGTCCGTCTGTGTAGAGGAATACCATGTTCGTTAAATAAAATCAAGTATTTGTCGATTTTTTATTTTTTCCTTGTTTTCAGATACTTTTTTTGTCGATTTTTTACTTTTTTTTATTGATTTCCGATTTTTTTCCGGAATTCGCATGGTGTCATGCCGGTCTGTTTTTTGAAAATATTGTTGAAAGTCGACTTCGTATTGAACCCTGCCTCGATCGAAAGTTTCAGTATGCTTTTATCGTCGTTTTTCGGATCGCGCATCATGGAAATGACCTCTTCGACCCTGTATGTGTTGACGAAATTGTAGAAGGTCTGGCCGCAGTAGCCGTTAAGGACCTGAGAAAGCGTATTTGCCGAAAGTTTCAGTTTTTTGGCAAGTACAGGAAGCGTAAGATTCGGATTTGTATAGAGTTTTTCTTTTTTCATCAGATCTCTTGCCTCTTTCGCGTAGGCCGCTGCTATCTCGTCGTCAAGCTGATAGCCTTCATATTTCGGCTTTTCCTCAACTTCATCCTTTTCCGGATCGAACATCTCCGCATTTTCTCCCCTCGCCACACTGGAGAGGGGTTCGGGGGTGAGGTCTTCTACGCTGGATTCCGCGCTTTCCGGCTCCACGTCAAGGCTCCCATGAGGTAGGGAAGCTGGCTGCGAAGCAGTCTGAGAGGTCCCTCGGCCTCTTTTCACCACAAAGACCAAAAGTCCCGCAGCCAAAACCGCAAGGATTATCCAAACAAGATAACTACTTGATCTTTCTTCACTTTTCTCGATGACAGCCGGTTTTTCCTCCGGTGCTGCCGAATCAAATTTTACAGTTTCGCGGCCGTTTTTTTTGAGAACGGCGACTCCTTCAAGTGTCGGGAACCAGAGATCTCCGTTTTTACGCTTAAGCACCGAAGGCTGGACTCCGCCGGTCGATTCAGGGCGTCTGATCCCGTCGGCAGAACCGTAAACTGCACATTCAACCGAGCCGTTTTCAACTCCGGCAGCATTTATCACCGTGTTTTCCTGAAGCCGGAAGATCCCTTTTGTGCTTGTAAACCAGAGGTTTCCGAGATCGTCGGAAGTGATCCCGAGGATCGTGTCGCTGCACAAGCCCTTCCGGGAATCGACCCGCGATATTTTCAGATTTTTGTCAATATTTG
>CACZFE010000220.1 GCA_902780365.1 uncultured Spirochaetales bacterium | reverse complement strand
TTGAATTTTGCTACTGCTTCTGCAACCTTTGACATGATTTCCTCCAAAAAATCTGTTGTTAAAGAAACGAACGCAAAAGTCTATTCAAAGCCGGTTTTAAGTCAAAAATTGTTGTCAGGGATTATCGTTGAAAAACAGAATTAAAAAGACGTAGATTTTCTCTTATTCTTTCGGGCAGTTGAGATCGGCTCTGTCGGCACATTTCCATTCCGAGCCGTGATTTTCTTCTTCGACGCATTCGCACCAGTCGACTTCCGTAATTCCGTCGGCACATTTCCATTCCATTTTATCACCGATTTCTTTTCCCCAGCAACCGTAACAAGTTGTGGCATCCTCCGCCCAGCCGCCGTCCCTGCACATCGCAGACAAGCACTTGTCAGAAATAACATCACCTTCATTGTAAAGCCTTCCTTCGCTGTCTTCGCACTGAAGCGGAGCTTCTTCGTCAGGTGCTTCGGGCGTTTCTTCGTCGATCGGGAAAGCAGCTTTGTGGTTTTTGCCTTCGTAGTTGATTTCGATTGTTTTGACCGAATCGATTTCTTCGGTGCTTGAAGCAGTGTATTCTATCGGCATAAGATAGCAGCAGCTGTCGCAGTCAGCAGCCAGATCAAGGTCTGTATCACGCTCTAAAATGCTGACTTTGAGAACATTGTTTTCGATTCCTTCAATTTTGTAGCCATATTCCCAGTCGATACCGCAGCGCATTTCGCCGAACCAGTTGAATTTAATGGTTTTTTCCGCTTTTTCAGTGACTTCGACATACTCTTTGCAGGAAAATTCATCTTTTTGTTCGGTATAAATCCTGTCTTTGAAAGAAAGCGGAGGCTCATCGAAACGGCACTCGCCGACATCGACCGCCTTGAAATCATCTTCGTTTCCGCCTGCGGGTTCATTGCTGCTTTCCGAGCCGCAGCTTGTGACTAAAAACATCGCGAAAACCGCAGCTGATAAAATCCAGAATTTTTTCATGACATCCTCCTTAAAAAAACAAACTTTACATATATTTAGTACCACAAAATTCATTTTTTATTGAAAAAATTTTCCTTCACTTAGGAAAAGTTGGCAACAGATTGATTTTATTAACGATATTTAAGCAGCTATTCTTTATACTGCTGATAGAAGTCGCCAGGCTGCGGCCCTTCGTTGTATTTTCTCATCCACTCCTGATACTGGGCAGTATTGTCGAGAAGTTTAAGAATCTCTGACATCTGTTTTTTAAAGCGCGGCATACGCTTGCTGTCAAGCTGTGGAGTCGCGATCATCTTTACTTTCAGCGGATTGAGCCAGTTTCCCTTCGGATCTTTGATGCCTAAATGAAGATGCGGGCCAGTGCTTCTTCCGGTGTTTCCTACCGAAGCTATCCTCTGACGTGCCGAAACCACAGTTCCGACTTTGACATTGAACGCGCTCAGATGAAGGTAGTATGTTTTCGTATTGTCGGCATGGTTTATCGTGATCTGCTTTCCGCCGAGGGGAGTCTGCTTGACTTCGATAACTTTACCGGGAGCAACCGCATAAACAGGAGTTCCGACCGGCGCGCCGTAATCGACACCGTGGTGATTGACCATTCTTCCGGTTATCGGATGGCGCCTCATGCCGAAGGGGCTCGTAACACGTATCGTGTCGAGAGGAAGCCTCATCGCGCTCGGAATAAGCGCCTTTCCTTTGTCGGTATAGTGCGCGTTGAAAGCTGATTTCGGATCTTCGTCTTCATATCTGAAAGCCTCGCTGAAACCAGCCTGTTTGCCGCGGTATGAAGCGTAAAGCACTTTCGAACCCGGCACCATTTCACCTTTGTAGTATCTGTCCTCGACCAGAATCCTGTATTCGTCGCCTTTTCGAGCGTCGGTGCTGAAACTTACGATGCACTCAAGGATCCCGACCGTGACAGCGCGGATATTCCTCGTGACATCGTCCCTTTTGACAAGAGATTCGTTGAGAGTCGAGTCGATTTTCCCTTCTATTATCCTGAATCTGCGTTCTGTCGGCAGGATTTTCGCAGTATATTTCAGCTTTTTTTCGGCCGGATCACGCTTCAGAATATGGAAAGTGACAATGTCAGGATAGTAGACGAACTCTTCGACATTGCCCTCTTTGTCGAACTTCACTTTGAAGTCCTCGCCTGCCTTTATCTGCGTGAGATCGACGTCGTATCTGATCGCGTTGCTTATTTCCATCGCGTGTTTGAGCTGGAGTCCAGGAACTTTGAGCAAAGCCTCTTCTATTCCTTTCTTCGGAAGGATCTTACCGTGCAGAAAACCTTCTGAATCGGCAACAGAATCCTTATCTTTCACGATTTCGACATCTGCTCCGCCTGAAATTTCGGCAGATTCGATATCCTCAGCCTCTTTCTGCGGCTCTGACGGAGTTGATTCCGGTATTGCATCTCCGGCTGTTTCCTCGTTTTCACGCATTTCAGCGTTTTTACGGTGAGAATCATCCTGTGGAGACGTTTCATGAAACGTCTGTACATTTGCCGGTTTTGCTTCTTTCGGAGACATCTCAGGGGAGGTCTCTGCGGGTTTTTCATCGGTTTTCATTTGTTCTGCGGGTTTTTGTTCTGCATTTTTTTGTTCGGATATCTCGCCCCCACCCGATTTATAAAAGACAACAAGAAGAATCAGCACAAGAATTACAGCAGAAAAAACCAAAACCGTAGCATTATTTTTCTTTTCATTATACATTTAAAACTCCGGCAAATCTCAAAACACTACATCATCCTGAATTTGTTGCGCAAAGCACGCTCGATGTTCGGGGTTACGAAATGGGAAAGATAAGCTCCGTTTTTCGATGCGACTTCCTTTACAATACTTGACGAAAGAAATGAATACTTGTCGGAAGTCATAAAGAAAACAGACTCGATCTCCGGTTCCATCGCCCTGTTCGTAGAAGCCATCTGGAATTCATATTCGAAATCGGAAAC